>JAFGNC010000258.1 GCA_016927175.1 Gammaproteobacteria bacterium
ATACCGCTGGCGCTGGTCGGCGCCGTGCTCGCGCTGGCCGTGACCGGCGGCACGATCTCGGTCGTCGTGCTGATCGGGCTGATCATGCTGGCCGGCATCGTCGTCAACAACGCGATCGTGCTGATCACGCGGGTGAACCAGCTGCGCGAGGAAGGGCTCGCGCGCCACGACGCGCTGGTCGAGGCCGGCCGGGCGCGCCTGCGGCCGATCGTCATGACCACGCTGACGACGACGCTCGGGCTGCTGCCGCTCGCGCTCGGGCTCGGTGAAGGGGCCGAGATGCGGGCGCCGATGGCCGTGACGGTGATCGGCGGCCTCATCGCGTCGACGTTGCTGACGCTGATCGTGATCCCGGTCGTCTACACGCTGCTCGACCGTCGCCGGACCGAGGCGGATCTCGCGGCCGAGCCGGCCGGCACGGATCGCCCGGCGGCCCCGGCCGGAGCAGTCTCTTGAAAAGCGTCACCGCGACGGCGCTGCGCCGCCCCGTCACGACGCTGATGATCTTCGTCTGCTTCGCGCTGATCGGAGCGATCTCCGCTCGCCTGCTGCCGCTCGAGTTCCTGCCGGACGTCGAGTTTCCGGGCGTGCTCGTCGAGGTGCCCTATCCCGGCAGCTCGCCGGAAGAGGTGGAGCGGCTGATCGTACGCCCGATCGAAGAGGTGCTCGCGACGATGGGCGGCATCCGCACGATGCGCTCGAGCTCGACGCCGGAGGGCGGCTTCGTGTTCGTGTTCTTCGGCTGGGACGCGGACACGACGGCCAAAGGCGTCGAGGCGCGCGACAAGATCGACGGCATTCGGCAGACCCTTCCCGAGGACGTGCGCCGCGTGCACGTCCGAAAGTTCGCGACGACCGACGATCCGATGCTGTCTCTGACGATCAGCTCCGAGCGCGACCTCTCCGGCTCCTACGAGCTCCTCGAGCGCAGCGTCAAGCGGCCCATCGAGCGGCTCGAAGGCGTCGCGAGCGTGACGCTCGAAGGCGTCGACGCGCGCCAGGTGCGGATTCTGCTGATCGCCGACCGTGTGGCGGCACACGGCATCGACCTGAACGAGCTGCGCGACCGGCTGATGGGCGCGAACTTCTCGATGTCCGGCGGCGTCGTCAGCGACGAAGGCTCGGGCCGGCGGATCCGCGTGCACCCGCTCGGCGAGCTGCGCTCGCTGGACGAGATCGCGCGCGTGCCCGTCGACGACCGCGGCCTGCGCCTCGGCGACATCGCCGAGATCGCCTACGAGCCGCCGCCGCGCCGCTACGGCCGCCGTCTCGACGGGCAACCCGCGATCGGCCTCGACATCCACCGCGAGACCGGGGCGAACCTCGTCGACGTGCATCGGCGCGTCGTGGCCGAGGTCGAGCGGATCGCGCAGCAGCCGGAGATGCAGGGCATACAGCTGAACGTGCTGTTCAGCCAGGCGGACGGCGTCGTTACGTCCCTCACCGACCTCGCGTTCTCGGGCCTCGTCGGCGCGCTGCTGTCGCTTCTCGTGCTGTATTTCTTCCTGAGACAGATCACGACGACGCTGATCGTCATGCTGGCCATTCCGTCGGCGCTGCTCGTCACGCTCGGCTTCATGTACTTCCTCGGCCTCACGCTGAACATCCTGTCGATGATGGGGCTGATGCTCGCGGTCGGCATGCTGGTCGACAACGCCGTCGTCGTGACCGAGAGCATCTATCGCAGCAAGCAGCGGCACCCGGGCCACCCTGGCAAGGCCACGCTGCTCGGCGTGCGCGAGGTGGCGCTCGCCGTGACGGCCGGCACGCTGACGACCGTCATCGTCTTCCTGCCGAACATCTTCGGCGCGCAGAACGAGGTCACGGTGTTCCTCGCGCACGTCGCCTATGCGATCACGATCTCGCTTATCGCGTCGCTGATCATCGCCCGCACGCTGATCCCGCTGCTGACGCTGCGCGTCGAGCCGCCCCCGCCGGCGAGCCCCGGCGACTGGCTGCCGCGCCTGATCGACCGCTACGCGCGCGTCCTAGCGTGGACGCTGCGGCACCGCTGGCTGACCTGCTTCTGCGTGCTCGCGCTCGCTGCGAGCGTCGCCGTGCCGATCCGGCTCGTCGACGTGAACATGAACGACGAGTCCGAGAGCGACCGGATCTTTCTCCGCTACCAGGTCAACGCCGAGTACAGCCTCGACAAGGTGCGCGAAGCCGTGGACTCGGTCGAGGCCTACCTGAACGCGGACCGGGACGGATTCGAGCTCGAGTCCGTGTACAGCTGGTACAACAACAGCAACGCGACGACGTCGCTCGTGCTGCGCGAGGACCGCAGCCGATCGAGCCGGGAGATCCGCGAGGCCGTGCGTGCGGGCCTGCCGCCGATCGCGATCGGCGCGCCGACGTTCGACGTGAGCCGCGACGGCTCGGACGAGAACGTCCGGCTGCGCCTGCTCGGCGAGTCGAGCGAACGGCTCTTCGCGCTGAGCCGGGAGGTCGCCCGCGCGCTCGCGGCCGTCGACGGACTCGCCGACGTGCGAACGGACGCAGCCGCCGGTACGCCGGAGGTGCGCGTCACCGTGAACCGGGATCGCGCGCTGCAGTACGGCTTCACGGCCGAGGAAGTCGCGCAGGCGATCTCCGTCGCGATGCGCGGCGAGAATCTGCGCGAGCTCCGCGGCGCCGAGGGCGAGATTCCGATGCGGCTCGAGTTCCAGGACGCCGACCGTCAGAGTGCCGCACAGCTCGCGAACCTGCCGCTCAGGAACTCGCGCGGCGAGCGGGTGACGCTCGCGACCGTGGCCGATTTCGAGACGGCCCCGGGGCCCCGCAACATAGAGCGCGAGGAGCGCCTGACCGGCGTCGCGATCGAGGCGAACCTGGTCGGCCTGACGCTGAACGACGCCCGCCAGAGAATCACCGACGTCATGAACCAGATCGAGCTGCCGGCGGGCTACATCTGGACCTTCGGGGAGGCGTTCGAGAACGAGGACGAAACGATGCAGACCATGGCGCTGAACATGCTGCTCGCGCTCGCGCTGATCGTGATCGTGATGGCGGCCTTGTTCGAGTCGGTGCTGTACCCGCTGTCGATCATCACGTCCATCCTGTTCTCGTTCATCGGGGTGTTCTGGTTCTTCCTGATCACCGGGACGACGTTCTCGCTGATGGCCATGATCGGCCTGCTGATCCTGATGGGCATCGTCGTCAACAACGGCATCGTTCTGATCGAC
>JAFGNC010000259.1 GCA_016927175.1 Gammaproteobacteria bacterium
ACACCGAGATAGGAATCCCGGGTCAGCCTTTCGGTCTCGCGCGCGACTCGCTCGGAAGCCTCGAGCGTCGCGCGGTGCTCGTAGACGGACTGCTGGATCCGCGACGAGTTCAGCCCGCCGGTGAACAGTGGCACGTTCAGGTTGAGCTGCCAGTTGTAGCCGTAGGACTCGTTTATCGCGCTCGTCGTCAGATCGGGCTGGTCGATGAAGTTCAGCGTACGGCTCGAGTCGCGCGTCTGGTCCGAGTAACCGGTCGAGAAGCTGAGCGACGGAAGCCGGGCGGCACGGGCGATCGTGATGTCGTCCTGCGCGACGTCGGCCGCGATGCGCGCGGCGATCAAGCTGAGATTCTGATCGAGCGCGGCGCGGACCCACTGATCGGCATTGGCAGGGTCCGGCATCTGGAGCGGCAGATCGCCGCTCGGCCCCGCGAGCTCCGTCACGTACTCGCCGATGATCTCGCGCAACTGCTCCTGAGCCGTCGCGAGCACGCGCTGAGCCTCGATCTCTGCGGCAACCGCCTGGTCGAATCCGGCCTGAATCTCCTGCACTTCGGTGATCGCTATCAGTCCCACCTCGAAGCGCCGCTGAGCCTGCTCGAGCTGACGCTCGAGGGACTGCCGCGCCGCCACCTGCGCGTCGAGCGCATCCTCGGATCCGAGCACGCTGAAGTACGCTTCGGCGACGCGTATCAGCAGCTCCTGCTTCGCAACCTCGTACTCCGTCTCCGCCTGTGCCACGAGCTTGTCGGCCTGCTTCAATGTCACGAACTGACCCCAGTCGAACACGGTCTGCTGGATGTTGACGCCCCAGCTCGTCGAGTCGCTGTCGCTGTCGGTGCTCGAGATGTCGGTCCGGGGCTGACCGGTGATGAAGTCCGTCGGCGGCCTGGGATCCGTGGATTCGGAGCCGCTGGTCGACGCCTCGAGCTGCAGAGTCGGCAGCAGCTGCGAGCGGCGCTGCGGCCGGACCTCCGACGCGGCCAGGTAGCGTGCCTCCGCCTCGCGGATCGCCGGATCGTTCTGCAGCGCTCGCTGGTAGATATCCATCAGGCTTTCCTGCGCTGAGGCGGTGTGGCCGGCGACGCTCAGCAGGCCCCCGATCAAGAGGAGTCGTATGGTGTTCGGCATCATGATGGAATTCCTGTTGTTGGATGATTGCACCAGACGTTGTCGCATGCGGCTTCCGAGCCGCCGCACCGGGACGCGCGTGTTCAGCTTGCGGCCGGTCAATAGCGCGGAACCGACGGGTCGATCTCGCGTGACCAGGCGTCGATGCCGCCTTGCAGGTTGAACACGTCCTCGAAGCCGTTCCCGGTCAAGAACTCGGCGACCCGCCTGCTGCGGCCACCGGCGTGACACATGACGACCACCGGCTTGTCGCGCGGCAGCTCCTCGAGCCGATTCGGGATCTGCATCATTGGAATGTGCCAGACGCCCTGCAGGGACGAAACTTCGAGCTCCGCCGGCTCCCTGACGTCGAGCAGCACGACGTCGCCGTTGCGTGTACCGTCCGGCCAGCGCCGCAGGAACTCCGACGGGCTCAACTCTGGTACTTCCGACATGGCCGCTTCGGCCTCAGAGAATGAACGGCTCGGGCCGCTCTACGTTCAGCAGCGGCGTCAGCAGGGTTTCGAACAGGCTCTCTTCGATCCACTGGCCGTTCGCGCGCATCGTGATCAGACGCGCTTCCATGACGGGAGCGCGGCCCACGACGATGAACAGGCGACCGTCCGGACGCAGCATGCGGATGAAACGCTCGTCCAGCTCGGGCACCGACCCTGTGACGGCGATCGCATCGAACTCCGCGCGATGGCTCAGCGACAACGCATCGGCCGTGTGCAGCTCGGCGTTCGCGATGCGATCCTCTGCCAGGACCTTACGGGCCGAAGCGACGAAATCGGGAAAGATGTCGACGCTCTTGACGCGGCCCGACAACTTCGCGAGGCAGGCGGTCAGATAGCCGCTGCCCGTGCCCACTTCGAGGACATTGTCGGTGGGTTCGAGCTTCAGAGCCTGAAGCAGACGTCCCTCGACTTTCGGTGCCATCATGTGCTGGCCGTGGCCGAGCGGCACCTCGGTGTCGACAAAAGCGAGATCGCGTTGCGATTGCGGGACGTATCGTTCTCGCGCCGTCTCCCGCATCGCGTTCAGCACTCTTTCGTCGAAAACGTCCCATGCACGAACCTGCTGGCCGAGCATTTGCGTGCGAGCGGTCTCTAAATTCATGACGTTGTGAAGTTTTGTGCTCGAAAGGGCGGCGGAAGGTGGCCGGTAAGGGTAGAGAGTTTAGCCAACCGACACAAGGCGGACTATGAAGAATTATAGTCAAATCCGAACGATCGGACCCGGCCTCTGAGGTATCTTAAATCGCCCCATCGAGCGAGCGCTGCCGCAGAGCGACTTGCTCGAAGTGCACAAAGGCGAATAACGAGCGCCGGCTCCGTGCCGCCGCATAAGAATAAGAATAAGAAGGGCCTGCACCGACGTGCCAGCGAAGTTCGAGCTGTCCCATACCCATAGCCCGATGCCGACTGCCGCAGCATTCCACCGCGATACCGGCGGATGCCTCGCGGCCTGGCGGTGACGGAGTCGGAGGCGCCGTGAACGGCTTACTCGCCGAGATGGCGATCTGGGCAGGTCTCGGTGCCGCGGCAGTCGTCGCGGCCGTCGTCTGGGCGTGGTTGCTCGGCCGCCGAAAAGTCCGGAAGGAGGTCGACCGTCTGCGCGAGGACGTTCACGACCTGCTGGCCCAGCCCTCGACGGAAAGCCGCCTCGTCATGAACGGCCGCGGCGGAGCGTTCGTGGATCTCGCCGCCAGCGTCAATCGCCTGCTGGACCGAGCTGCCGAGACTCCGGAGACTGGCGAGCCCGCGGGCGCCGGCGGGCTGTTCGACCTGCTTGCGAAGACCCTGCCCGACGTGGCCCTGATCCACTCGAACGTGATTCATTACGCCAACCCGTCGGCAGGGGAGCTGTTCGG
>JAFGNC010000260.1 GCA_016927175.1 Gammaproteobacteria bacterium
CGAGTCCAGGACCCGCGCACGGGCAAGCTCTCGTTCGTGCTGTACGGAGGGACCCGCTACGAAGGCGTGCCGGGCAGCAGGAATTTCTCGATCGTCGAGTTCGGCGAGCACGGCATTCCGGTGCGGATCGAGCGAGACGACGCCGACGTCGCGCCGGTCGAGACGAAACCGACGCGCGCGCTGCTCACGTCGCCGGATCCCGTCGATCGAGCGGAGCTGCAGTGGCGACTGTCGGCGCCGCTGTCGCTGTTCATCCTCGCGCTGCTCGCCGTGCCGCTGAGCCGCTCGTCGCCGCGGGAGGGCCGCTACTCGCGGCTCGGCATCGGCCTGCTGATCTACATCATCTACCAGAACGCGCTGTCCATCGCGCGCGTGTGGGTCGAGCGGGATCAGGTGTCCGAATGGATCGGCATGTGGTGGGTGCATGCGCTCGCCGGCTGTCTGGGGCTGTGGCTGCTGGCCCGCGAATCGGGCTGGCTCGTGTCGGCGCCGCGGCGAGAGCCCGAACGGGAGCTCGAGGCCGCCGGGCAGGGGGCGGGAGCCTGATGCGGCTGCTCGCGCGCTACATCGCGACCGAGACGCTGCGCGGCGTGGCGATGACGGTCCTCGTGTTGGTCGCCGTGGCGAGCTTCGTCGATCTCGTCGGGCAATTCGACGACGTGGGCACCGGCGACTACGGCTTCGTCGAAGCCCTGTCCTACGTCGCGTTGCGGCTGCCGCGCATGGTTTTCGAGGTGCTGCCGGCCGCGGCGCTGATCGGCACGCTGCTCGGCCTCGGCAACCTGGCGGTGCACCGCGAGCTCGTCGTGATGCGCGCGAGCGGCGTGTCGAACATTCAGTTGCTGAGTGCGGTCGGGGCCGCGGGTCTCGTGCTCGTCCTTGTCATGGTCATGCTGGGCGAATCGCTTGCGCCGTCACTCGGCGCCTATGCGCGGGAGATGCGCACGCAGGCGTTGCACGAGGACGTCGAGGTGGAAGGCGCTCAGTCGACCTGGCTCAAGGACGGCGACCGCATCTGGAACCTGCGCCGGCAGCAGGGGGAGGTCGAATTCGAGAGCGGCGTGCTGCTGTTCGAGCTCGAGGACGGCCGCCTGCGGCAGGTGGCGCGCGCGGACTCCGCGAGCTTCGGCAGCAGCGAGGAATGGCTGCTCGCGAACTACGCAGAAACGCGCTTCACCGGGGACGTCATCGAGGTCGAGCAGGAGCGTCTCGCGCGGCGGCCGTACCGGCTGAGCCCCGACCTGCTCGAGTTGTCCGAGATCCGCCAGGATCTGCTCGACACACCGGCGCTGCGCCGCTACATCCGTTACCTGCACGAGAACGAGCTCGACGCCCGGCGCTACGAGATCGCGTATTGGTCCCGCGTCGCCAGCATGGTGTCCGTGCTGCTGATGACGGTGCTGGCGCTGCCGTTCGTGTTCGGCGGGTTGCGCTCGGCCGGTACGGGCGGGCGGCTGCTCGCCGGGCTCGTGATCGGGCTGTCCTACTACGTTGCCACGCAGATGCTCGTCAGCTCCGGCGAGGTCTTCGACCTCGATCCGCGGGTCGTCGCGTGGGCGCCGAGCGGCGTGCTTCTGCTCGTGACGGCCATCGCGTTCACGCGTCTGCGCTGAGGGTCCGCGCCGGGCTCGGGGCGGCCTGAAGATTCGCGAGACACGGGCCGCCGGCCGCCGCGGCGCGGCACTTCCCGGTGTCACTTCCCGTTCTTTTTTCGGGGCTTCCCGTCGGGCGGCTTTACGTGCAGCAGGCGCGTGCCCGACCAGCGGTCGTGCCAGCAGGAGCGCTCGCGGTCGAGCAGGGACCACCAGAAGCCGAGGCCGGCGGGCGCGGCCGACACGATGGCCGCGCCGAATCGGCCGAGCGCCTGCCCGAGGCCGACCGGGCCGCCGTCGCGGGCGACGAGCTTCAGGCGCCACGCGCGCATGCCGAGCGTCTGACCGCCGTGCGTCCAGAACCAGACGAAGAAGGCGGCGCAGACGGCCACCAGGCCGACGTCGAACCACCATGTCCCCGGCGCGATCTCGCGGCCGCCGCGGGCGAACAGCACGAGCAGCGTAAACACGAACAACACTCCCGCGAGCAGCAGCAGGTCGTAGGCGAGGGCGGCGAGACGCCGGATCAAACCGGCCGGCGCGGCTTCCCCGGGCACGGAGCCGGCGCCGGTGTCGGCGGGTGAACCGGTAGAGGTGCCGGCGGTCGGGCTCAACTTCCTGCGTCTGCGGCCGAAAAAGGGACGCGCAAGTCTAGCAGAGCATGCCGGACGACCGCCGGGACCGTGTGACGGGGTTACTTGTTGCGGCTCGCGGCGCCGTGCTACACAGCGCCCCCAAGTGCGGCGTACTGTCAAATCGCGCGGAAACGTCGCAGCGGCTCATCGAACAGGTATAAGAAAATGAAGGAAACGCGAGGCGCCCCGAGGCGCCGGTTCATCGTCAGCCCGCTCGCGACGGCCGTGGCTGCCGCAATCGGATCCTGCGGCGTCGAGGCGCTCGCCCAGCAGAGCGGGCCGGCCCTCGAGGAGATCATCGTGACGGCATCGCGGCGCGAGACGACCGTTCAGGAGCTGCCGTTCAACATCTCCGCCGTCAGCGGCGAGACGCTCGAGCGCCAACGCCTGACGAGCCTCAGCGAGTTTTCGCGCTGGGTGCCCGGGCTGACGGTCGTCGATCAGGGTGTACGGGGCGGGAACCTGATGACCGTTCGCGGCCTGAACGTGCTGTCGCTGAACGCCAGCGAGTTTCTCGACAACGGTTCCGGCGGCACGGTCCAGACCTACCTCGGCGACATCCCGCTGTATCTCGACCTGAAGATGCACGACATCGAACGCGTCGAGGTGCTGATCGGGCCGCAGGGTACGCTGTACGGTGCGGGCACGCTCGGCGGCGCGGTGCGTTACATTCCGCGGGCGCCGGACACGGAAGCCTTCTCGCTCGACCTGCATGGCGATCTGTACGCGGTGGAGCACAGCGACGGCACGGGCTATCAGGCGGACGCCGCCGTGAACGTGCCGCTGGTGCAGGATCGACTGGCGCTGCGCGCGTCCGTCGCCTACGTGGACGATCCGGGCTTCATCGACTATCCCTACGTTCTCCGCGAGCCCGGCGTATCGAATCCGCAGCCGGATTTCAGCGATCCGGCGGAGGTGGCCGCGAATCTGCGCCGCGTCGACGACGCGAACTTCGAGCAGACGCTGTCCGGCCGCGTGGCACTCTCGTGGGAAGCTTCGGAGCGCGTGCAGGCGACCCTGAACTACTACTTCCAGGATCAGGAGGCCGGTGCGCGCACGATCAATCATCGCGAGGCCTTCGGAACCGGCCGCTACGAATCGGCGCATCGCTATCTCGAGCCGAACGACCGCGAGAACGCTCTGCTGTCGCTCGACGTGGTCGCGGACCTCGGTTTCGCCGAGCTGACGTGGGCCGCGGGCGCTTCGCGATACGACGAGCAGGGGCAGCGCGATCAGACGGACCTGCTGCTCGATTTCGAGTACGGCTACGAAGACTTCCCGGCATTCTCCGCCTACACGCGCGAGATCGTCGAGGAGGAACGCGTCAACCACGAGATCCGGCTGGTTTCGACCGGAACCGGGCCGTGGAGCTGGATCGGCGGCCTTTTCTACAACGACTACACGGTGGACGCGAGCAGCGAGGAGTTCACGCCGGGCTTTCCGGCCTTCATCGGTCTCGATCTGCCGACCGGGGATCTCGAGTACCTGCAGCTGACGGACGCCGAGCAGACTGAGCAGGCCGTGTTCGGCGAAGTTTCTTACCGCTTCGACGACCGCTGGGCCGTCACCCTCGGCGGCCGGTTCTTCGAGTACGAGCTGACGCAGTCCGTCAGCTTCGATCTGCCCATCGTCGGCGCCTTCGGCATTGCCGATCCGCCGGTCTTGGCCGAAGACGACGGCTTCCTCGGCAAGCTCAACGTGGCTTACGACTTCAGCGACTCGTCGCTTGCCTACCTGACCGTCAGCGAGGGCTATCGCGTCGGCGGCGCGAATCCGATCGAGCAGTGCTCGGACGATCTCGATCCGGCTCAGCAGAACGTGTGCGCGCTGCCGGACGAGCGGCTGATCGATCCCGACACGACGACGAACTACGAGATCGGCGTGCACAGCACGATCGCGGACGGCCGCGTGAATCTGAATGGCGCGCTGTTCTACATCGACTGGCAGGACATCCAGACGATGAGCACGACGCAGAACGGCAACGTGCCGATTACCGTCAACGGCGGCGGTGCGCGCAGCCGCGGCGCCGAGCTGTCGCTGCAGGCCGAGACCGCCGGCCCGTGGTCGTTCACGGCGAGCTATGCCTATGCGGATGCGCAGCTGACGACCGATGCGCCGGGTCTGGTCGACGGCGACGATGCATTCGCCGGCGACCGGCTGGCCGGAACGCCGCAGCACCAGGGCAGCTTCTACGCGAACTACAACCGCTCGCTCGCGAACGGCTGGGATCTCGACGTCTCGTACGGTCTGACGTTCACGAGCGATTACCTGACGAAGGTCGGTATGCGCGGCGGCGGTGAGAGGCTCGGCGGCTACACGCTTCACAGCGCGACCGTCGGCGTCGGCCAGGATCGCTGGTCCGCGACGCTGTACGCGGACAACCTGCTCGACAAGTTCGCCGAGACGGGCGTACGGCTCGATCCGTCCTACGTTCGCGACGTCGGCGGCTTCACCATGCGGCGCTACTTCCGCAACGTCCTGCGCCCGCGCACGGTCGGTATAGAATTCCGCTACCGGCTCTAGGAGCCTGCCGGAGGCCGGCTTCAAGGCGCGAGCGACGGGGCGAACGATCGATACCGCGGCGAAACACACGGCTGACTGGCATCGCACCGCGGAGCAGCGCCTGGCCCGCGGGGACCTCGACGGGGCCCAGGAAGCCTGCCGCGAGATCCTGCGGCGGGCGCCGGATCACGCGGACGCGCACTTCCTGCTCGGCGTCGCGACGGCCGGCCGCGGCAGGGTCGCAGACGGACTTCGGGCGATAGAGCGCGCGATCGAGCTCGCGCCGGTCGGCGCCGGGCAGGCCGGGGTCCGCGGCGAGCCGCCGCCTCGGCTGGCCGAATATCAGGCGCAGCGGGCGCGATGTCTCGCGATGCTGAAGCGCGACGCCGAGGCGTCGGCGGCGGCCGACGAAGCGCTCGCGGCCGAGCCGCAGGATGCTCTGACGCTCGACACGCTCGGGGTGGTGCTGTCGCGGATCGGCGCGCACGAGCGCGCGGTGCCGGTCTTTCGCCGTGCCGTCGCCGCCGCGCCGGGCGCCGCCGCATTTCAGTACAACCTCGCCTCGTCGTTGCGCTTCGTCGGCGACTTCGATGCCGCCGAGGAGGCCTACGAGGCCGCGCTGCGCTGCGCGCCGACGATGTGGCGCGCGCACTCGGCGCTGGCCTCGCTGCGCCGCCAGACGCGCGACCGCAACCACATCGCGCGGCTCCTCGCGCTGCTCGACGAGGCCGTCGAGGACGTCGACGGCGAGTTGCATCTGCGGCACGCGCTGGCGAAGGAATATGAGGACATCGGCGAGTATCGGGAAGCCTTTCGGCACCTCGCGGCCGGCAAGGCCCGTAAGCGCGCCGCGCTCGGCTATTCGATCGACAGGGATCGCGCGCTGTTCCACAGCGTCGAGTCGGTCTGCGACACCACGTTCGTCGAGCGCGCATGCAGCGCGCCGGCCGATACTGGCGATCGCGCCGCCGCGGTCCCGACGCCGATTTTCGTGGTCGGCATGCCGCGTACGGGCACGACGCTGGTCGAGCGGATACTGTCGAGCCATTCGGGCGTGACGTCGGCGGGTGAGCTCCAGGCTTTCGGACTGTGCGTCAAGCAGGCGGCGGGCACTCGCTCGACCCGCGTGCTGGATCCGGAGACGGTACAGGCGGCGGCCGGTATCGACCTCGCGGCCGTCGGTCAGGCCTATCTGCTGCGGGCGCGGACGGTCGTCGGCGGCGCGCCGGTCTTCGTCGACAAGATGCCGCTGAACTTCTTCTACGCCGCCTTCATCCGCGCCGCGCTGCCGCAGGCGAAGATCGTATGCCTGCGGCGCCACCCGCTCGATACGTGCCTCAGCAACTTTCGCCAGCTGTTCGCGCTGGGGTTCAGCTACTACGACTATGCATTCGACCTCGCCGACATCGCCCGGTACTACGTGCTGTTCGACCGGCTGATGACGCACTGGGAGCGCGTGCTGCCGGGTGCCGTACTGAGCGTGAGCTACGAGGCGCTCGTCATGGCGCAGGAGCGGGAGACGCGCCGGCTGCTCGAGTTCTGCGGCCTGCCGTGGCAGGACGCGTGCCTCGATTTCCAGGCGAACCAGGCGCCGGTCGCGACGGCCAGCGCCGTGCAGGTTCGCGAGCCGCTGCACGCCCGCGCTATCGGGCGATGGCACCGCTACGAGGCATGTCTCGGCCCGGTCAGGGCGGAGCTGGAGGCGGCGGGAATACGCGTCGATGATTGAGCGGCGCAGCGCTCGCGACACTTCCCCGGCGGCGCGGCGGCCCCCGGCCGCCGTGCGCGATTTCTGTCCACAGCTTCGACCCGCTAGCTATCGATGGCCGCTTAACGGCTGCTTCGACACAATCACATGAATTAAAGCGGCTAAGCAGCGGAAATCGCAGCAAAAATGAATTCGGACGGACTTCGCAATATTTGCAATCTCGGCGTGTAAGTCTTTGGACACAAGCGCTTTTCCACTGACTTATCCACAGACGGACACGACAAGATCGGCGCTACTCGAGCTCCAGGAAGTCAGGAACGGCGGTTTTCGGCGGTCAGCTTGGCGCCGCGATCTCGCGGCCACGCCCCGTGTCTCGGAAGTACCGGCGCCGGCGTGCCGCCGCGCGCGCCGCAGCGGCCTACTGCCCGGCTTCGTCCGCCACGTCCGACGCGGGAGGCAGCGAGGGCCGGAGCCCGGGATCGGCCTCGGGCAGCTCCTGCTCGACGACCGGCCGCTGGAACGGCACTCGGGCGTCGCCGCCGCGCTCGTACTTGAGACTCGGTCGATCCGGCTGCGCGCTCGGCGCCGGAGGCGGCTCGGGGCGGTTCGATGTCTCGGGCGCCGGTATGAAGTCGACGATCGAGAAATAGCGTGTCGGATCCATATCCTTGAAATGGCGCGTCGCCTCGTGCATGCCGAGGAGCATCGCAATGGTGACGGCGGATCCGCCGACGACTGCTGTCAGAATCCGTGCGACCATTTATCGTTAGGCGCTAATCGCCGTAAGGGCGTGACTGACGAACATGATACAGAATCGGGGCGGCGGTGAAAAAAATGCGCGTGCCGGTGCGAAAAATAAGAGAGCCCAGCCGGGCGGCTGGGCTCCAGGGGAGGTTGAAGATTCAACAGGGGGAGAACCATCAACCGACATCGAGTATAGGCACGACCCTTTAGCTGCTATGCAAAGAAGTGCCAAGCTATTGTCCGCACGGGAATCTACAGCTCTCGGGCTCGGAGCCGGCGGCCGTGCCGGGTTCGCCCGGCCCGCCCGGCCGCGCAACGCTCCGTAGGCCGGCCCGTGGCGGACATCGACGCGCAGAGCTGGGACAGCGTCAGGCGCTGGCGCGTGCGCCAGCGCAGGCGCCTCGTGGAACAGCGCCTGGCGCTGTCGGCCGCCGAGCGGGCGCAGCTCGCCGACGCCATCATCGAGCGCCTGGCGGAAGCCCTGCATTTGCGCCCCGGCGACCGGGCCGGGTTCTACTGGCCGCTGCGCGGGGAGCCGGACTTACGGCCGTACGTCCGCCGCCTGCTGGAGCGCGGTGTGACCGCGGCCCTGCCGGTCGTCGTCGAGCAGGGCCGGCCGCTCGAGTTCTGGCACTGGGACGCCGGCACGAAGATGCGGCGGCAGGAGGTGTGGGGGATCCCGGTGCCCGCCGAGCGCATCCCGACCCGCCCGACGGTGCTGCTGATTCCGCTGGTCGGCTACGACGGGAGCTGCCATCGCCTCGGCCATGGCGGCGGCTACTACGACAGGACTCTCGCAGCGCTCGAGCCGCGGCCGCTCGCGATCGGCGTCGGGCTGGCGCAGGGCAGGCTCCAGACGATCCATCCACAGCCGCACGATGTGCCGATGGACGTGATCGTCACGGAGAACGAAACGCTGCGGCGAGAAGCACGTCCGTGACATCGGCCGCGTGCCGGCCATGATAGGGGCGGTGCGCGCAGGAAATTCCTCTAGGGAATCGGAGGTCAGCGTGTTTCAGACGATCACGAGTCGGCGGCTCGCCGGCAGGCCGGCGGCCGCGCTGGCGGCCGTCGCCGCCGTGCTGTCCGGTTGTGCGGGTCCGGCAGCGCGCAGCTTCGCGCAGGACATCCCTGACGCACGCGTCGCGCCGGCCGGTCCGGCCAGCCTGTCGCCGGAGGAGCTGCGCTGCATGGCGCTGTCGTTGTACTGGGAAGCGAGAAGCGAAGGCGAGGAGGGCATGATCGCCGTCGGCTCGGTCGTGCTGAACCGCGTCGCGAGCAGCGACTTCCCGAACAGCGTCTGCGCCGTCGTCTTCCAGGGCGGCGAAACACCGCCCTGCCAGTTCTCGTGGTGGTGCGACGGCAAGAGCGACACGCCCCGCGAGGCCGAGCTTTGGCGGATCGCGCAGCAGGTGGCGTCGCGCCTGCTGTCGAATGCCGAGTCGGATCCGACCGGCGGCGCGCTGTTCTTCCATTCCGCGGACATCGACGTGCCGTGGCGCGTGCCTCGCGAACGGACGGCGCGGATTCGCAACCACGTTTATTACCGCTGAACGCCCGCTTGCTATCATGCCGGCGGTGATCGACTGTCACCGATAATCGGGAGCGGGAGCATGAGTGCAACGGCCGGGAGCAATGACGGGTTCAAGCTCGTCGAGGACAGCGCGGGCGTCGGGCAGGTGGCGTGGCGCGACGAGGTGTTCCCCGAGGTACGTTACGAGGTCAGGCGCTACCAGGGCATGACGTCGTCGGGCCTGCCGGTTCCGGGGCTGCACCGCATCGAGGGCAGCGTCGACCTCGGCTCGGTCTCGCGCCGTGCGGAGATTCTTCACGAGGATTTCGTGCTGCATCTCGAGGATGGCCGCGCGATGCGCGTGACGCTCGCGGACGAGGACGGCCGCGTGCTGGCCGAGGGGCACGGGCCGTCACGGTGCACGTGCTGCTAATTCGCCTGCGGGCAGTGCTGCTCCAAAGTGCGGTACAGCTGACTCAGCGCCACCGGCTTGCGTAAGTGGGCGGCTGCGCCGATGCTCTTCGCGGCATCGAACTGGGCGACGCCGGAGATCACGATGACGGGGATCCGCGCGAGATCGGGATCTTTGCTCATCTCTCCCCAGAACGTGAGGCCGTCCATGATCGGCATCATCAGGTCCAGCAGCACGATGTCGTAACGCTTGCCGCCGTGCAGCTTGTCGAGCGCGGCCAGACCGTTCTCTGCGGTGTCAGCGGCGATTCCTTTCATTTCGAGCAGCATGGCGAGCGAGTCGCGTTGATCAGCTTCGTCGTCGACGACCAGTACTCGGCAGGTTGAGGCGATCTGGTTCACGTGGACCTCGTAGCGGCGTCCGGCCGCGCGGTTCGGTTGTTCCCCGAGCGACCACGATAGTCCGCGTCGTCTGCGAGCCGCAGTGAAAGGCATCACAGGGACGGCGCGCGAAACGCGATCTGTTCGACAGTCCGGGAAAGCCGACGGAGGCGCAAGAGTCCTGCAGACGCCCGCCGCGGGCGGCGCCCCTTCCGCCGGAGCTATTCGAAAGCGAGCTCTTTCGAGAAGAACGGCAGCACTCGCGTCTCGTAGCGCTCGGCGACTCTGTTCGTGTGATTGCCCTCGTACGTCTCGTAAAAGGGCTCGATGCCGTAGCTCGTCAGCACGTCGCGAAGCGCCTCGTTTCCGGCGAGCAGACCGTCCTGCAGGCCGATGTCGATGCCGATCGCATTCATCTTCTTCAGGTTCGGGAT
This sequence comes from Gammaproteobacteria bacterium, assembly GCA_016927175.1. GTDB lineage: Bacteria > Pseudomonadota > Gammaproteobacteria > Steroidobacterales > Rariloculaceae > ZC4RG20. The sequence goes on from JAFGNC010000260.1 coordinate 9,921, forward strand.
GTACTGGTCGATCATGGCGAGCGGAACGTTCGCGTTCCACTTCGCCGCGATCAGCGGCTGCACCTCGCCGTCCTCGAGCGGGAAGTCGAAGTACAGAGGGGGCTTCTCCGGGTTCGGAGACCATGCGGCCGCGAGCGTCAGCGTGACGCGGGTGCCGATGCCGGCTTCGGCGGCTTCCTCGAGCGAGTCGATCCCGGCGGCCTCGGCCATGCCGGGGCCGTCGGCGCTATAAGGCGTCAGGCAGCACGAGCTCATCGCGTAGATGCTCGAGAACGTGTCGGGATGTTTCATGCCGATGCGCAGCGTGCCGTAGCCGCCCATCGAGTGGCCCGACAGCCCGCGGCTCTCGCGCTTCGCCAGCGTGCGGTAGCGGCTGTCCACGTAATCGACGAGGTCGCGCGCGATGAAGCCTTCGAAGTC
>JAFGNC010000261.1 GCA_016927175.1 Gammaproteobacteria bacterium
CTCGTTCAACAGGTTGTGTTCCAACTCCTATTGTAACGAGCAGAGTGAGCTAAGCCTGTTTCATTTCCCTTTATGGGACAGCAGTGGCCCTGACCCCTTTTCCGCTTTTTCGCTTCTCGAGAAGGCCGGAGCCCCGATCGGAGCCCCGGCCCGGTTCGAACGTGCGGTCGCGGCTAGGAAGCCGTCGCGGCGAGGATGGCGTCCTTGTTGTTGCGGACGAACGCCTCGAAGTTCTGCAACTGCGGGTTCAGCTTGCGCGCGAGGTTCGCGTCTCGCGCGCCGAGCACTTCGCCTTCGAAGTCGCGGTAGACCTGGAACATGTTGCCGAGCTCGTCGGCGCCCGGGAAGCCGAAGCCGCGGAAGGTGTCAGCGTCGACCGCGTTGTACTTGACCGGGCCGATACCGAGCTCCTTCGACAGGACCTGACCCATCTGATCGAGCGTCAGCGCTTCGCCATAGATGCCGACGCGCTTGCCGACGTACTCGTTGCCGGCCTTGAAGATGCCGTATGCCGTCCTGCCGATGTCGGCGGCCGCGATGCCGGCGAGCTTTTTGTCCCCCATCGGGAACGTATAGCTGTACTGCCCGTCCTCGCCCTTCTTCGGCGCCATCCCGAACATGTACAGGTTGTCCCAGTAGAAGGACGTCATCAGATACGTGACCGGCAGACCCTGGAAGAATTCGTCCGCCTCCGCCTTCGCGTCGAAATGCGGCACACGGTACTTCTCCTGCAGGTACGGCATACGCTTGTCGTCCTGCGCCATCAGCTTGCGCGTGTCTTCCAGCGTAGACCAGACGATGTGCTTGACGCCGGCGGCGCGGGCCGCTTCGGCAATGTTCCTGGCCTGGGATTTTTCCTTCTCGCCCGAGAAGTGTTCCCAGAAGTTCGTGACGGCGTACAGGCCGTGGGCGCCGGCGAATGCCTTCTTCAGGCTCTCGACGTCGTCGAGATCGGCCGCGACCACTTCCGCGCCCTGATCCGCAAGGGCTTTGGCCTTGTCTTTGCTCGGGTCCCGCGTGATCGCGCGGCACGCGAACTCACCCGAGGGATCGCTGAGAATCGCGCGACAGAGGCCGCCGCCTTGGGCGCCCGTCGAACCTAGGACTGCAATGATTTTCTTGTCGGCCATCTTGTTCCCTCTGCGAATTGCGTCTGACGAAAACGGGTAGCATAAACGTAATCGACCTCGGCCTGCAGCCTCGGGCCGCCGCGGCAGCGGCCGCCTCGGAGCGGATTTTGCTATTGCGGAAAGCGGCCTCGCGCTCTATTGCGCAATGCCGCCCCCCGCGGCACAGTCACCCGACAGACCGCCCGCGGCCCTGCGGGCCCGTCGCCGACAACGATTCGAACGAAAGAGCGGGGATCGCCCGATGCAGAAGATGAAGCTTGCGGCCGTCGCCGCGCTCGCGGCGGCTGCGGCAGCCGCGACCGCGGCCGCGCAGACCGACCGTTCCTCCCCGCCGCTGCCGGAGCTGCCCCGCACGCTCGAGACGTCCGAGCAGCGGATCCGCGTCGTCGCGGTCGCCGAAGGGTTGTCGCACCCGTGGAGCCTCGCGTTCCTGCCGAACGGCGATATGCTCGTGACGGAGAGGCCCGGGCGGCTGCGGATCGTACGCGGCGGCAGGCTCGACCCGGATCCGATATCGGGCGTGCCGGGCGTGCACGTGACCCGGCTCGGCGGGCTGCTCGAGGTCGCGCTGCATCCGGACTTCGACAGGAACGAGCTCCTGTATCTGACGCATTCCAAGGGGCGGGAGGACGGCCGTTCGACCACGGCGCTCGTGCGCGGCCGCTTCGACGGCGAAGCGCTGACCGACGTCGAGGAGCTGTTCGTCGCGAACAACTGGAGCGAGTCCGTCACCAACTTCGGCGGACGGCTCGCTTTCGACGGGCAGGGCCACGTGTTCGTCGCGGTCGGCGAGCGGCAGGAGCCGGAGCGGGCGCAGAACGGCCTCGATCACGGCGGCAAGGTGCTGCGGCTGCGTGAGGATGGCAGCGTGCCGGACGACAACCCGTTCGTCGGCCAGGACGACTTCGCGCCCGAGGTCTACTCCCTCGGGCACCGCAGCCCGCAGGGTCTTGCGTTCGACCCGGCCACCGGCGAGCTGTGGGAGAACGAGCATGGCCCGCTCGGCGGGGACGAGATCAACATCATCAGGGCCGGCGGCAACTACGGCTGGCCGCTCGTGACCTACGGCAAGGAGTACGACGGCACGCCGATCAGCGAAGACGTGTCGCGGCCCGGCTTCGAGGATCCGTTCATGTACTGGGTGCCGTCGATCGCGATCTCGGGCCTTGCTTTCTACACCGGCGATCGATTCCCGGCGTGGCGCGGCAACGTGTTCGTCGGCTCCATGATGGAAGGGCGCATTCGCTGGACCGGCCACATGCAGCGTCTGACCTTCAGCGATGCGGGGCTGCCGATACAGCGCGAGCCGATCCTCGGCGAGCTTCGCCAGCGCATCAGAGACGTGCGTCAGGGGCCCGACGGTCTGCTGTACGTGCTGACGGAAGAGGATCCGGGCGCGTTGCTGCGGATCGAGCCTGCAACTTGACCGGAGCCGGCCCGTGCGCGTGCTGTGGCAGTGTCCGGACGACCCCCGCGCAGCGCTCGTGCTGGCGCACGGCGCCGGCGCGGGCATGGCCCATCGCAACATGCAGTCGATCGCGGACGCGCTCGCGCGGCAGGGCATCGCAACGCTCAGGTTCGACTTCCCGTTCATCGAAGCAGGGCGCAGGCGGGTCGATTCGCGCGAGGTCGCGACCGCGGCGATCGAGGCGGCCGTCGCGGATGCGCGCGGCAGATCGCCGCTGCCGCTGTGGCTCGGCGGGCACTCTTTCGGCGGGCGCATGGCGACGCATGCAGTGCTCGACCGTATGCTCGCTGTGGCCGGCCTGATTCTGTGCTCGTTTCCGCTGCACGCGGCGGGCAGACCGTCGACCGAGCGCGCCGCGCATCTGTCGTCGATCGATCTGCCGACACTGTTCCTGTCCGGCACCCGCGACGCGCTGGCCGAGCCGCAGCTGCTCGGGCCGCTGGTCGCGGCGCTGCCGCGCGCTGAGCTGCACTGGCTCGATACGGCCGATCACGGCTATCGCGTCCTCGCGCGCACGCGCGGCTCGCGGGAGGACGTGTTCGCAGAGATGGCACGCGCCGCACGCGGGTTCGTCGAGCGTCACGCGACGGGCTGAGACGCCCGGCTCCGCGCCCGACGCCGTGTGTTAACGTGTCCGCTCCCGATCCCGCCGTGACGAGCCTATGTTCCCGATCCGCGACGACAATCCGCACTTCCTGACGCCGTACGCGACGTACGCGATCATCGCGCTGAACGTGCTCGCGTGGGTGCTCGTGCAGGGCATGGGCACGGAACCGGCACTGTCCGGCTCGGTCTGCCGGCTCGGACTGATTCCGGGAGAGCTGCTGCAGAACGTGCCCGCCGGCACGCGCGTGCCCCTCGGCCCGAACAGCGTCTGCGTGCTCGGCGACTCGTCGAGCTGGTACACGACGATCACGTCGATGTTCATGCACGGCGGCTGGTTCCACATCATCGGGAACATGTGGTTTCTGTGGATCTTCGGCAATAACGTCGAAGACTCGATGGGGCATGTGCGCTTCGTCGTTTTCTATCTGCTCTGCGGCCTCGGCGCCGCGGCGCTGCAGGTCGCGTTCAGCGTCGATTCGGCCGTGCCGATGGTCGGCGCGTCGGGCGCGATCGGCGGAGTCATGGGCGCCTACATCCTGCTGTATCCGCGCGTGCACGTGCACATGCTCGTGTTCCTCGGCTTCTTCGTCACGACGTTCGCCGTGCCTGCGTTTCTGATGCTCGGCTACTGGCTGCTGATCCAGGTCGTCAGCGGCGTCAGCTCCATCGGCGCCGAAGGCGGCGGCGTCGCGTTCTGGGCGCACGTCGGCGGCTTCGTCGCGGGCGCCGTGCTGGTCGTGCTGTTTCGCGATCCGCGCCTGCTCGAGAAGCACCCGTATCACGGCTGGAATCAGCGGGGCGCTGCGACGCGAAGCTGGCGCAGGATAGGCCGGTGACGCCTGCGCGGTGCCGGCGGCGCTCACCGCGGGCGCGGCCGGCCGCCCGTCCGGAGCCCGCGCCGAGTCCGCCGCGCCTGCCATAATTCGCCATTTTTGCGCGACCGAACCGCCATCTTCCTCTGCGAAGCTGCCTTCCATGCAGGACGCATGGGAGTCGGACATGGGAGCGCAACGATGACCCGGCGGCACGTCGACGTCGCCGCGGCGGTGGCCGGCCTGGTGCTGCTCAGCCCTTTGATGCTGCTGATCGCCGCGGCGATCCGCTGCGAGGACGGGGGGCCGGTGCTGTTCACGCAGACACGCGTCGGCCGGCACAAACGGCCGTTCAGAATCTGCAAGTTCCGGACGATGCGCGAGGAGCGGATCACGCGCGTCGGCCGCTGGCTGCGGCAGACCGGACTCGACGAGCTGCCGCAGCTGCTCAACATGCTGCGCGGCGACATGACTCTGATCGGGCCGCGGCCGCTGACCGATGCCGACGTCTGCCGCCTCGGCTGGGACGACGACGCTCACGCCGGGCGCTGGAGCGTCCGCCCCGGCGTCGTCGGGCTCGCGCAGCTGTACGCGGGCCGCGGCGCGAGACAGTCCTGGTTCCTCGATGCGGCATACGTCAGCGCTCGCGGCTGGCGGCTCGACGCCGGCATCGTCGCCATGTCGGCCGCCGTCAGCGTCGTCGGCAAGCGGCGCGTGCGGCGCTGGCTGCGTGTCCGGCGCCGGCAGGCGGCTGCCCGCGAACGGCTCGCCGCACGCGCGGCGGCCGCCCGGGCCGCAGCCGGGACGCGGCGGCCGCCGCGGCCCGGGGCGCTCGGCGGATTCGGGGTCGGCGAGGTGAAGCCGTGACGACGCTCCCGTAAGCGACGGTCGATGGCGCGATTCGGAAGCCTCCGCGATACGGAGGCGGAGAATGACGCTGTAGCCGGCGCAACAGCGGGTGCCGGGTCGCGGGGGCGCCGCTTTCGCGGCGCTTGCTTATGGGGTCCGGCTGAGGGGTAATGGCGCCTCCATTCCTGGCATCGGGAGGCTCCGAAAGATGAAAACCATCGCCGCCGCGGCCCTGACTGCCGCTCTGATGCTGTCCACTGCCGGCGCGCAGGCGCCCGCGGAAGGCACGCCGATGCGGCTGCGAGGGACGATCGAGAAGCTCGAAGCCGACACGCTGACCGTGCTGACCGAAAGCGACGGCGCGGTCGACGCGCAACTCGCGCCGAACGTCGGCACCAACGGTCTCGAGCGTCGGACGGCCGCCGACATTCCGGACGGCGGCTTCATCGGCACGACCGCCGCGATGGACGAGGACGGCCGCTGGCGAGCGCTCGAGGTGCATATCTTCCCGGAAGAGATGCGCGGCGCCGGGGAAGGCCATTACCCCTGGGACTTCCCCGAGACGACGATGACGAATGCGACCGTGACCGGCGCCGCGACGGTCGGCGACGGCCGGCGCCTGTCGCTGACGCACGCCGGCGGCGAGGTCGAGGTGGACGTCGTGCCGGAGACGGACATCGTGATGCTGACCTTCGGCGACCGCTCGCTGCTGGTTCCGGGCGCGGCGGTGTTCGTGCTCGGCACGCTGCAGACGGACGGCAGGTTCGACGCGGTCGCCGTGGTCGCCGAGACGGACGGCGTGAAGCCGCCGATGTAGCCCGGCGAGCGCACGGCTCCCCAGGGACGGCCATCAAAAAGGCTCGATGAGCGAGGCACGAGCAGAAGCGGGCGACGGCGCAAATGCGGCTGCAGCCGCCGTCGACGCCGACCGCGAGTCGAACCGCGTCGCGAAACGCAACGTCGCGGTGCTCGTGTTCGCGCAGGCGGTTCTCGGCTCGCAGCTCGCGGTCAGCATCATCCTCGGCGGGCTCGCCGGCGCGCTGCTCGCGGAGAACAAGTCGCTCGCGACGCTGCCGATCTCGCTGGTCGTGCTCGTGTCGATGTTCACGGCGCCCGCCGCGTCGCTGTTCATGGGGCGCTTCGGCCGCCGGGCCGGCTTTCTGCTCGGCGCGGCGGCAGGCGGCATCGGCGGCGCGCTCTGCGCCCGCGCGCTCGTGGTCGGCAGCTTCGGGCTGTTCCTGGCAGGCGCAGCGTTCACGGGCGTCTACCAGGGAACGCAGAACTTCTACCGTTTCGCAGCCGCGGATACCGGCACCGACAGCTTCAAGCCGCAAGCGATCTCGTGGGTCTTCGCCGGCGGGCTGCTGAGCGCGCTCATCGGCCCGGAAATCGTGCGGCTGACGTCGGACACGCTCGGCGCGGCGCCCTACGCCGGCGCTTACATCGTCGTCGTCGTGCTGAACGTCGTCGGGGCGCTCGGCCTCATGTTCCTCGACATCCCGCGGCCGCCGCGCGCGCTCGGCACGCACGGCTCCGGGCGGCCGCTCGCGGTCATCGCGCGCCAGCCGGTGTTCATCGTGGCCGCGCTGTGCGCGATGGTCGGCTTCGCATCGATGAACCTCGTCATGACGTCGACGCCGCTCGCGATGGTGGGCCACGGGTTCACGTCCGATCACGCGGCCGACGTCGTTCGCTGGCACATCGTCGCGATGTTCGCACCGAGCTTCGTGACCGGGTCCATCATCGTGCGGTTCGGGCGCCTGCCCGTCATCGCCGTCGGCCTCGCACTGCTCGGCGCATGCGGCGCGGTCGCGCTGGCCGGGGTCGACCTGCATCACTTCTACGTCGCGCTGATCGCGCTCGGCATCGGCTGGAACTTCTCGTTCATCGGCGCGACGAGCCTGCTCGGTACCGTCCACACGAAGGCCGAGCAGGCGAAGGTTCAGGGGCTGAACGACTTTCTCGTGTTCGGGCTCGTCTCGGCCGGCTCGTTCAGCTCCGGCGCGCTGCTCGACGCTTTCGGCTGGGATGCCGTTCAGTACGCGATGGTGCCCGCGCTGATCGCGGCGGCCCTCGGTGTCGGCTGGCTCGCGGTTGCGAGGCGGTAGCCGGTGGGGCGGGCGCGGGTGGCCCGGATGGGCGGTATGGTTAAATAGCGGCCGGCCCCGCCGGCATTTCTGACTGACGAGTCGAGTCGACTCCCTTCGGCGGACGCACAGGATGCGACCGCCGCCGATACCGGCACCGCGGCGGCCGACCCGACAGGAGTACGAATTGGAACGACGGCTGCGTACCGCTGCGGCGGCCGTGCTGGCGGGCGGACTGGTCCTGAGCGCCGTGGCGACGGGCGCGCTGTTCGGCACGCTGAGCCGGCGCGACCATCAGACGTTCGAGGCCAACGCGCGGATCGCCGAAGGCGCTCTGCACGATCGCGTGGAGACCTCCATCGCGCTGCTGCGCGGTGCCGCGGGGTTGCTGGCGAGCCAGGGAGGCGAGGTGACCGTCCGATCCTTTCGCGCGTACATGGATCAGGTCGCGCTCAGGGAGCAGTACCCGGGAATCCTCGGGATCGGATTTTCGCGGCGCATCCTGCCCGCGGAGCGGGCCGCGCTCGAGCGGCAGATGCGGGCTCAGGGCCAGCGGGGCTTTCGCGTCTGGCCGGAGCACGACGCCGAGGAGTCGCATGCGATCGTGTTTCTGGAGCCGCTCGATGCGCGCAACCGCGCGGCCATCGGTTACGACATGTCCACCGAGCACGTGCGTCGGGCGGCGATGGCGAGGGCGCGTGACTCCGGTGAGGCGGCGGCGTCCGGTGTCGTCGAGCTCGTGCAGGAGATCGACGAGCAGAAGCAGCCGGGCTTCCTGATCTACCTGCCGGTCTATCGCGGCGGTGTCGTTCCCGAAACGACGGCCGAGCGCCGCGAGCGCCTGATCGGGTTCGCCTATGCGCCCGTCCGCGCGGGTGACTTCCTGTCGAGCGCATTCACGCGCGAGCCGCCGTCAGGGCTGGCCTTCTCGGTCTATCAGGGGCCGCGCGTCGATCCCTCGACATTGCTGTACGAGCTCGACCCGGGGCCTGCACCGGACGCGCCGCGCTTCGTGCTGACATCGACCGCCGAGGTGGCCGGCGATATCTGGACCTTCGAGTTCCGCTCGCTGACGACGGCGGCGCGCGCGCTGGTGCTGCCCGCGCTGGTGGGGCTGACGGGCATGCTTGTGACGATGCTCGTGGCGCTGGTTCTGTGGCGCGAAGCCCGGGCCCGCAGCGCCGTGCACGACGCATTCGAAAGGGAGCAGGCCGCGCGACGGCAGGCGGAACGCGCGAACCGAATGAAGGATCAGTTCCTCGCGATGCTGTCGCACGAGCTGCGGACGCCGCTGAACGCGATCGTCGGCTGGGCGGCGGTGCTGCGCAGAGGCGGGCTGTCCGAGGAGCAGCGGCAGAAGGGGCTCGACGTCGTCGCGCGCAACGCGAAGGCTCAGGCCCGACTGATCGACGACCTGCTCGACATGAACCGCGTGGCGTCGGGCAAGCTCGGCATGAACGTCGAGATCGTCGACGCGGCGTCCGTGGTCGAGGACGCAGTGGCAGCGGTCGCGAGCGATGCGCAGGCGAAGGGCATCGAGATCGGCTGCGAGATCCCGGAGAGGCCGGTGCTGATCAGAGGCGACGCCGCGCGTCTGCAGCAGGTGTACTGGAACCTGTTGTCGAACGCGGTCAAGTTCACGCCGCAAAGCGGCCGCGTCCGAGTCGCGCTGGAGCGAACCGCCGCCGAGGCGCGGCTGACGGTGGCGGACACCGGCGAAGGCATCGAGCCCGAGCTGCTCGAGCACATCTTCGACCGGTTCGCTCAGGCCGATGGCTCGATCACGCGCCGTCACGGCGGCCTCGGGCTCGGCCTTGCGATCGCGCGCGAGCTGGTCGCGCTGCATGGCGGCCGCATCAGGGCGGACAGCGAAGGAGCCGGTCGCGGCGCGACCTTCGTCGTCGAGCTGCCGCTGGCGGACGGCGCCGCCGCGGCGGTCGCGCCGGAGATCATGCGGGACGTGAGCCTCGACGGCGTCAGAATCCTCGTCGTCGACGACGAGGCCGACGTGCGTGATCTCGTGCGCGTGATCCTGGCGCAGCACGGTGCCGAAGTGTGCTGCGTCGGCTCCGCGCAAGCGGCGCTCGACGCGCTCGATGTTTTCGACCCGGACGTCCTCGTCAGTGACATCGGCATGCCGGGCATGAACGGTTACGAGCTGATACGGGAACTCCGCCGCCGATCGGGCCGGGCCGGCAAGCTGCCCGCCCTCGCGCTGACCGCCTACGTGCGCGACGAGGACCGCAGCGACGCGATCGCCGCGGGCTATCAGGCGCACGTCGGCAAGCCGCTGCGCCCCGACGAGCTGCTCGCGGCGATCGCCAGCCTTCGCGGCGGATCGGCGGACGCCGCGCGGCGTCGTGCCTGATCCGACGTTCCGCGGCGAACTCCTAGGTACTGCCACAGATTGCAGCGTCGCCGCCACCGCGACTCACAATGCAAGCTCGGCAGAAAAATACCCAAAGGACGTGTCCTGCCCGATGCGTGTCGACGTCCGCGTCAGCGTGCTGTACTTCCTGCTCCTGCTGGTGGCGGCTGACGCGGCGTTCGTGCTGCTGCACGTCGTCAACGAGAGCTCGACGCTGATCGAGAACAGGATGTACTCGCTCGACCGCGACCGCGGCTATGCCGAGTTCTATCAATACATCAAGCTCTATTGGGTCGCTGTGACGCTGGCTGCGCTTGCATGGCGCACGCGGGCGCTCGTTTACGCCGGCTGGATCGCGGTGTTCGGCTACCTGCTGCTCGACGACGCGGCGCAGATACACGAGCGCGTGGGCGAGTGGATCGCGGCGCGCTGGGGCTACCCGGAGCTGCTCGGGCTGCGGCCCGTCGACCTCGGCGAGCTGACCGTCAGCGCGGCGGTGGGACTGGCGCTGCTGGTGCTGCTCGGCGTCGGCTATTGGCGCGGCAACGCCAGCGCGCGCAACGCGTCCCAGGACCTCGTCGTGCTGATCGGCGTGCTGGTCTTCTTCGGCATCGCGTTCGACATGCTGCACCAGATCGCCGGCGACAACGCGATCGGTGATCTGTTCGTGATCGCGGAGGACGGCGGGGAGATGCTGACGGTCAGCGTGATCGCCGCCTATGCGGGTGCGCTGCTGCTGCGCGGCGGCCGGGCGGCGGCGCCGCTGTGGCGCGCGCCGGCCGCAGCGTTCGTCACCGGTTGTCGACGACGATTCGCCCCCCTTTGATGACGACGGCGACTTTCAGCACGTCGTGGATGTCGGCGAGCGGGTTGCCGTCGATCAGCACGAGGTCGGCGATCTTGCCCGTCTCGAGCGTGCCGATCTCGCCGGCGAGGCCGACCGTTTCGGCCGCGTTGCGGGTCATCATCGCGACGATGTCCGCGGCAGAGAACACGAGCCGCAGCGGACGCAACTCGTGCGCGAGCGAGTCCCGCGGCAGGAAGCGCGTATCGGTGCCGTAGCCGTAGACGATGCCGGCGTCCCACAGCATCCGCGCGTTGACGGGCCCCTGGCCGGCGCTCGGCAGATGGCTCATCGGGTAGGGCTCGAGGTCGCGAAAACGGGCGACGTTGTCGCGGCCGGTGCGCTCGCGGATGCGCGCGTTGTCCTCGGCGAAGGCCGGCACGAAGACGCCGAGCGTCGACATCATCGGAATGCCGGCGGACGCGATCCGCTCCGCCTGCGCCTCGGTCAGCTGCCCGATGTGCGGCGTGTGCACGAGCACGTCGACACCGGCTTCGACCGCCGCGAGCGTGTCCTCGACCGTGACGGCGTGCGTGATCACGGGAATGCCGTGGCGGTGGGCTTCGTCCACGACGGTCATCAGCGTCTTCTTCTCCGGTCCGCCCGGCGTGACCGTGATGACGTTCTTGATCGCGTCGACGCCGGCTTCCGCGAGCGCCCGCACGGCGCTGCGCGTCTCCTCCTCGGGAATGGCCTCGGCCGGCGCCGTGCGCGGCGCGCGCGACGCGTCGGAGCGCGCCGGGTCGACGCCCGGCGGCCGCTGCGGGCCGCCGCGCGCGAGCGGCACGCGGCCGGCCGCGATCAGACGCGGGCCTTCGATGTCGCCTTCGTCGAGGCGCTCGCGGAGCTCGAGGATCTGCTCGAGCGGGTCGCCCGCCGACAGCACGGTCGTGAAGCCGCCCTCGAGAAACTCGCGCATGCGCTCGTCCGCCTGCTCGCGCAGCCATCGGTCCGGGTCCCCGTCCATGATGTGGCGGTGCGCGTCGATGAAGCCCGGCATCACCGTCATGCCGCCGGCGTCTAGTGCGCCGCCGCCGGCTGGGGCAGACTCGGAGACTGAAGCTATGCGTCCGTCGGCGATCATCACGGTACCGTTGTCGATGACGCCGCCGTTACCGTCGATGATCCGGGCGTTCGTGATGACGAGGTCCTGCGCCGCGGCCTGAGCACAGGCGAGGCAGGCGAGGAGGATGCCGATGGAGGTCGAGAGTGCTGTCATTCTTGTCTCCGCGGTCAGCGAGATCGCCGCTCGCAGAAGTTTAGCAAAAGCGCGCTGGCGCCCCGTCGTCCTACTTACCTTAACGAAGGAGAAGTCGTCATGCAGAAGCCGCCGAAACACCACAATCGCCTGCACGAACGTCATCCGGATTTCATGCGCGCCGTAGACGCGCTCGGGGAGTCCGTCAAGCACGCTGGCCCGCTCGATCAGAAAACCTGCGAGCTGATCCAGCTCGCGGCCGCGGCCGCGTCCCGCTCGGAGGGCGCCGTGCACAGTCATTGCCGCCGCGCGCAGGACGCAGGTGCAACGCGCGACGAGGTGCATCACACGCTGTTGCTGCTGACGAGCACGATCGGCTTTCCGACCGTCTCTGCCGCGATGAGCTGGGCGGACGACGTCATCAAGTAGGATCTACGACGCCGGACGGCGGGTTTGGACGACAGAAACCGGAGTGCGGGGATCCGGAGCGCCGTCTACATTGACGCCATCGAAGCATCGTCTGGAGTCACCGCCATGGCCGCCACAGTCAAAGCCATCACTGCAACGTCCGTAACGTCCACGACGCCGCGCGAGCGACGCGCGCAGCGCACGCTCGCGGACCCGCGCTGGAACGCGGTCACGGCGCGCGACGCTTCCGCGGACGAGAGCTTCTTTTACTCCGTCGCGACGACGGGCGTCTATTGCCGCCCGTCCTGCGGCGCCCGCCGCCCGCGGCCCGAGCACGTCGCGTTCCATGCGACGCGCCGCGAGGCCGAGGCGGCGGGATTCAGGCCGTGCCGGCGCTGCCGGCCCGAGCAGCCGCCGCGCGACCGGCGCGATGCCGCGCTCGTCGCGGCCGCGTGCCGGATCATCGAGCGCGAGGAGCCGCTGCCGTCGCTCGATGAGCTGGCACAGCGCGTCGGCGTCGGCGCGCAGCGACTGCATCGGCTGTTCAGGCGCGTGACGGGGCTGACGCCGAAAGCCTACGTCGCCGCGCACCGCGAACGGCGAATGCGCGGCGCGCTCGAATCCGGCTCCAGCGTGACCGCTGCGATCCTCGAGGCCGGCTACGGCTCGAGCAGCCGTTTCTACGAGCGCGCCGACGACGTGCTCGGCATGACGGCCGGCGCTTATCGCGCGCACGGCGCCGGCGAGGCGATCCGCTTCGCGGTCGGGGAGTGCTCGCTCGGCGCGATCCTGGTCGCGCAGAGCGGGCGCGGAGTCTGCGCCATATCGATCGGGGACGATCCGCAAAGTCTGGTCGAGGATCTGCAACGGCGCTTCGATCGGGCTGAGCTCGTCGGCGGCGATGCCGAGTTCGAGCGGATCGTCGCGCAGGTCGTCGGATTCGTCGACGAGCCGCGGGCCAGTCTGGATCTGCCGCTCGACATCCGCGGTACGGCGTTTCAGCAGCGCGTCTGGCAGGCGCTGCGCGAGATTCCGCCGGGTAGCACGGCGAGCTATGCCGACATCGCGAGGCGTATCGGCGCGCCGCGCGCGGTGCGGGCCGTGGCGGGCGCCTGCGCGGCGAACCCGCTCGCCGTCGCGATACCGTGCCATCGCGTCGTGCGGACCGACGGCGGGCTGTCGGGGTATCGCTGGGGCATCGAGCGCAAGCGCGCGCTGCTCGGCAGGGAGGCGGGGCGCTGACGCCCCTGCCTGGGAGCGGGTCGACGGTGAATGCCGCCCTGGAACCCGCCTCGCGGCTGCGGCGATTCGACTGCCACGGGTGGACCGATGCGCTCGCCGAACACGGGCACGCGCTGCTGCCCGGCCTGCTGAGCCCGGAGGAGTGCCGGGAGCTCGCGGCCCTCTACGCGCAGGAGGGCCCGTTCAGGAGCCGCATCGCGATGGGCCGCCACAACTTCGGCCGCGGCGAATACAAATACTTCGCCTATCCGCTTCCGCCCGTCATCGCCGGTCTGCGGGCGGCGCTCTACTCGCGGCTCGCTCCGGTCGCAAACGGCTGGCACGAGGCCATGCGGCTCGACGCGCGCTTCCCGCCCGAGCACGCGGAGTACCTCGCGCAGTGCCGCACGGCGGGTCAGACGCGCCCTACGCCGCTGCTGCTGCGTTACGAGCAGGGGGACTACAACTGCCTGCACCAGGACCTTTACGGCGAGCACGTGTTCCCGCTGCAGGCGACGATCCTGCTGTCGGCGCCGGAGCGCGACTTCACCGGAGGCGAGCTCGTGCTGACGGAACAGCGGCCGCGCATGCAGTCGCGGGCGGAGGTCGTGCCGCTCGGGCAGGGCGACGCCGTGGTCTTCGCGGTTCGCCATCGGCCGGTCAGCGGCACGCGGGGAACTTACCGCGTCAACGTCCGGCACGGTGTCAGCCGGCTGCGGTCGGGGTTGCGCTTCGCGGCGGGTATCATCTTTCATGATGCCGCCTGATGCTTTCGCCGCGGTCGGCGTGCCGCTCGCCGGAGACATCGTTGCGGCCGCAGACTTTCCAGCTGGGACGTGAGAACGAACGCATGACGACGCTGAGCCTGTTCGATGCCGAGCGCTCCGACGGTGGCGTCGACGAGCTCTGCCCGGGCGCCATGGTGCTGCGCGGCTTCGCCGCGCGCCGCGAGCGCGAGCTCGCGCAAGCCGTGGATGGCGTGGCGCGCGCCGCGCCGTTTCGGCACCTGATTACGCCGGGGGGCTATCGGATGTCGGTCGCAATGACGAACTGCGGCGACGTCGGCTGGATCTCGGACGAGACCGGCTATCGCTACGAGGCGTGCGATCCGCTGACGGGCGAACGCTGGCCCGACATGCCGGAAGTCATCCGCGAGCTGGCACGCGAGGCCGCGATGCGTGCCGGATTCGAGCGCTTCGCGCCGAACGCGTGTCTGGTGAACCGGTACGAGCCGCGCGCCCGTCTGTCGCTGCATCAGGACAAGGACGAGCAGGACTTCAGCGCGCCGATCGTGTCGGTGTCGCTCGGCGTGCCGGCGGCGTTCCTGTTCGGCGGACTGCGGCGTAAGGATCCGACGCTGCGGGTGCCGCTGACGCACGGCGACGTCGTCGTGTGGGGCGGCCCTGCGCGGCTGCGTTATCACGGCGTGCTGGCGCTGAAGCAGGCGGAGCATCCCTTCGCCGGCGCGCTGCGTTACAACCTGACGCTGCGCACCGCCGTGACCTGAGAGCGCGCCGCGGCGGCCGGCGCTTCGCGCTGATCGACGTTGCGGCAAGCGTTGCGGAAGACTTCGACCGGCCGACGCCGCTCGATCAGTGTGTTCCGCCGAGCAGCGCTTTGCCGACCTCGACGTAGTGTCCCGCCGACACCACGATGTTCTGCGTGACGGCGTGCACGTCGCGCCATGCGCGGCCGAAAGGGGACGCGGTGAACAGCGGCGTCATGCCCGCCCGCTCGTAGAGCAGATCGACGGCCCGCGCGCAGCGGTGCGACGTGTCGAGCGCCGCGAGGCGCACGTCCGAGCGCAGCGTCTGCGAAAGCGGATCGCCGCGCTCGACCTCGTCCCACGCCCGCGCAGCGATGTCGTACGTCATGGCGCGCGAGGCGCGCACGGCCGCTTCGGCGGCGGCGAAACGCGACTGCACGTCCGGGTCGTCGCGCAGCAGCGTGCCCGTGCCGCCGGGCCGCTTTGTCTGGGCCATCGAACGGAACTCGTCGAGCGCGTGGCGCGCGATGCCGAGCGATACCGCCGCGAACGACAGCTCGGCGATCGAGAAGAACGGAAAGCGGTACAGCGGCCCGTCTTCCCTCGGCGCGTCGGTCATCACCGAGAACGTGTGAGTGGTCGGCACGAAGCGGTCCGGGATTTCGAAGTCTTCGCTGCCGGTGCCGCGCAGGCCCGCCACGGCCCATGTGTCGTAGATCACGACGTCGTCTGCCGGCACGGCGACGGCGCGGATCAGCGGCTCGCCGGCGGCGTTCGTGCGGGCGCGGCCGTCGGGGCCCTGCACGATGCAGCCCGCCGTGAACCAGGTCGCGTTGCGCGCACCGCTCGCGTACGCCCAGCGGCCGCTGACGCGATAGCCGCGGTCCGTCTCGCGCGCCGTGCCCTGCGGGCTGCCGGAGCCCGCGATCAGCGCGTCGGCCGGCTCGAATATCTCGCGCGCCGCTTCGCGTTCCAGAAAGCCGCCGAAAAGGCCGGCGCCGGCGCCGATCATGACCGCCCAGCCGGCGGCGCCGTCCGCGCCCGCGACCGTTTCGAAGATCCGCATCGACGGCACGAGCCCAAGCTCTTCGCCGCCGACCGAGCGCGGGATCCACAGCCGGAACAGGCGCTGCTCGTGCATCGCGGCGAGCAGCCGCTCGGAGATGCCGCCGCGCATCTCGTTCGCCTGCGCATCCTCGCGCGCGAGCGGCAGGACTTCCTCCGCGCCGGCGAGCAGGGCTCGTTGTCTGTCGTCGTGTGTCATCCGTCCGATAGGGGTCACATCGAAAAAGCGGTCCGAAAAGGGGTCAGGGCCCTTTTCCGCGGAAAAAGGGCCCTGACCCCTTTTCTCCGTCATTGGCCGTTCCGCAGCGCAAGCTCGTCCCCGCGCTGCGCTTGGGAAAAAAGTACTGCCCCTTTTTCCGAAAACTTCAGTCCGTCGGCGCGATGCGCAGCAGCGCGCCATCGTCCTCGTCCGTGATCACGTACAACAGTCCGTCCGGGCCCTGGCGTACGTCGCGGATGCGCTGGCGCAGGCCGGTCAGCAGCGTTTCACGCCGCAGCTCCTCCAGAGCCTCGTTCAGCACGATACGCTCGAGTCCTCCCGTGCCCGGGATCTCGCCGCGGCGCGCGCTGCCGACGAACAGATTGCCGCGCCACGCCGGAATCCGGTCGCCCGTATAGAAGGTCATGCCGGTCGGCGCGATCGACGGGACCCACAGGATCAGCGGCTGCTCGATGCCTTCGGCGATCGGCATCTTCGAATGCCGCGGGCCTTCGTAGGTGCGCCCGTAGCTGTACGTCGGCCAGCCGTAGTTGCCGCCGGCCCGGATCAGGTTCACTTCGTCGCCGCCGTTCGGGCCGTGCTCTGCGGCGAGAAGCGCGCCGTTCGGTGCCACCGTCAGGCCGAGCTGATCGCGATGACCGAGCGTGAAGACCTCCGGCCGCGCGCCGTCCTCGCCGACGAAGGGATTGTCGTCCGGAACGCCGCCGTCCTCGTCGAGCCGCAGGATCTTGCCGTAGACGTTGTCCGGCGACTGCGCCGCCTCGTCGAACGGCGCGCCGGTCGTGACGTAAAGCGTGCCGTCGGGCGCGAAAGCGAGCCGCGAGCCGCTGCCCCCGTCGCGTTCACCGCCGACGAAGATCTCCTCCGCGTCGGCGAGCCGCCCAGCGTCGAAGCGCGCGCGGCCGACGGCGATCGACATCGGCGCGCTGCCGGGTCCGGAACCCTCGGGCGTGCCGACTTTGTTGTAGCTGAAGTAGACGAGGCGGTTGTCGTCGAACGACGGGTGCAGGACGACGTCGTGCAGCCCGCCGCCGCGCACGGCGGACGGCGCCGGCGCGCCGGCGACCGCGTCCGGCTCGAGCCGGGCGTTCGCGCTCGTCGCGCCCCGGACGAGGCGGAGCGCACCGCCGCGCTCGCTGATCAGCGCGTCACCGTTCGGCAGGAATGCGACGCTGAACGGATGCGCGAGACCGCGCACGACGACGTCGACGCGCACCCGGTGCTGCTCCGCCGTGTCGAACACATAGGAGCTCCGATCGAGCGTGACCGGCGGAAAGCCGATGTCGGGCTGCTGCGCGGAGGCGTCGGGCGCGAGCAGCGCGAATGCCTGGGCCGTGAGCAGTGCGGCAGCGGCGGCTGCCCCGCGAGCGGAGGTCGCGCGGCGGGTCCTGGACGCGTCGTTATTCATATTCGAGCACCTCGTGCGGGCGATCGCCGGCGGACGCCGACGGGACGACGTCCGGCGGCACGGCAGGGGAGTTACGCCGGCGAGTGTCGGTTCGGGGGCGAGCCGCGTCAAGACGAGGACCCGGCCGTTGCGCGTGCCGAGGCCGAGGTTCGGCCGTCACGGCCGGCATCCCGTTCGACGGGCCGCAGCGGCCGCGGCGTTTCGATAGACTGGCACGATGCTTGGGATCGTCATTGGCGGGCTGCTCGGATTGATGTTCGGCGGCTTTCGCGGCCTAGTGATCGGCGCCGCGCTCGGGTGGCTCGCGGCGTGGTGGCTGCGCCGCCAGCTGCGGATCCGCGTCGAAGCGCTGCGCAGCGGTCTCGGCGCGATGCAGGCGCAGTTCCTCGACACGACGTTCGCCGCGATGGGCGCGTTGTGCAAGGCGGACAGCGTCGTGACGCCGAACGAGATCCGGGCTGCCGAAGCCATGTTCGACCGTCTGCGTCTGTCCCCCGAGCAGCGCGAGTCGGCCAAGGCCGCGTTCAACCGCGGCAAGGCGCCGGAGTTCGATCTCGACGGGGAGGTCGCGAAGTTCGCGCGCGCGGCACGCGGCAACGTGCTGCTGCTGCAGATGTTCCTTCAGGTGCAGCTGATGGCCGTCGCCGCGGACGGCGCCGTGCACCCCGCCGAGCACGAGATGCTCGTCCGCATGGCGCGGGGGCTCGGGCTGAGCGAGATGGACGTCCGCAGGCTCGAGGCGTTGCTGCGGGCGGGCGGCGGCGCAGGGCCGGCCGGCGCCGGGGCGGGCGCGGGCGGCTACGCCGGAGCCTCGCCCGGCCAGCGGCTCGGCGACGCCTACGAGGCGCTCGGCGTCAGCGCGTCCGCCAGCGACACCGAGATCAAGCGGGCCTATCGCCGGCTCATGAACGAGAACCATCCGGACAAGCTCGCGAGCCGCGGCCTGCCGGAGAGCATGCGGGAGATCGCCGAGGAGCGTACCCGCGAGATCAGCACGGCCTACAAGCTGATCAAGGAGGCCCGCGGGCTCGCCTGAGCGGATCCTGGTCAAACGCAGTCAGCCGAAATGGGCATCCCAAAAAAAGGGGGGGCAGCTTAAAAAAGGGGTCAGGGCCCTTTTAGGGCGAAAAAGGGGTCAGGGCCCTTTTTGCAGCTAAAAGGGCCCTGACCCCTTTTCGGGGATAAAAGGGCCCTGACCCCTTTTTCGCGCCCCCTTTTTCGCCGCTTTTTTGCCGGGCGAGCTGCGGCGTGCCAAGATCATGCCCGGGCAGCGTGAGCCGCGGGGTGCTTCGCCGTGTTCAGCCCTTCCAATCCGACGCTTCGGCTGCAGCTCGTGTCCTCGATCGCGGTCGTGTGGGCGCTGATCGAGACGCGCATCGGCGTCATGAGCTTGATGTTCGCCGCCGCGGGCATGGTCTACGTCGTGATCGCCGCAGCGGCGTTGCGGCGTTCCGCGATCGCGGTCGGCGTAGCGGCGGTCACCACGGTCGTGGTCGGCACACTGGCCGCCGCGGCAGCCTGGATGTTCACGTCAGCGGGCTTCGACTGGCTGAGCGGGACGGAGCCGAGCGGGCCCGGCGTTCCCGCCGTGGCCGTATCGCCGACCGGAGACGCCGTCGCCTTGCCGGCGCCGGCCGCGATGCCCGAGCCGCAGTTCGAACCGTTCCCGTATCTCGCGCTGCTGATCGCCGTGCTGTCGCTCGTCGTCACGTACGGGCACGTGCGCGCATGGCGGCGCTCCGGCGAAGCCGCGAAGCGCTGACGCCGCCGCGTTGCCGGGCGCGCCCGCGGTCCGCAACGGGCTGTCGAAATCGAATCCCGCCAAACGACTCAAGGTCAGACAATGAGCCGATCCGACGACGACATTCATGCCACCGTCGACGCGGTTTACCGCGCCGAGTCCCGGCGCGTGCTCGCGACCCTCATCCGCGTCCTCGGGGGCGACTTCGACCTGGCGGAGGAAGCGATGCACGAGGCCTTTCGCGCGGCCGTCGAGCAATGGCCGCGGGACGGCGTGCCGGACAACCCGCGCGCATGGCTGGTGTCGGCGGGCCGCTTCAAGGCGGTCGACACGATCCGCCGGCGCGCGCGCTTCGACGCCTCGCAGGCCGACATCGCCGAGCGTCTGCACGGCGGCACCGAGGAGGCCGCGATGGCCGACTACGAGGACGTCGAGGACGACCGCCTGAGGCTGATCTTCACGTGCTGCCATCCGGCGTTGCCGCGGGACGCGCAGATCGCGCTGACGTTGCGGGAAGTCTGCGACCTGACCACCGAAGAGATCGCGCGCGCCTATCTCGCGTCGCCCGCGACGCTGGCGCAGCGCATCGTGCGAGCCAAGAACAAGATCCGCGTCGCGAAGATCCCGTACGAGGTGCCGCAGCGCGATCAGCTGCCGGAGCGGCTCGACAGCGTGCTGCACGTGATCTACCTCGTCTACAACGAGGGCTATTCGGCTTCGTCCGGCGACTCGCTGACGCGTCAGGACCTGTCCGCGGAGGCGATCCGGCTCGGCCGGCTGCTCGTCGAGCTGTTGCCGGAGCCCGAGGCGGCGGGTCTGCTCGCGCTGATGCTGCTGCAGGAGTCGCGCCGCGAAGCGCGCGCGACGCCCGAAGGCGATCTGATCCTGCTCGACGAGCAGGACCGGTCGCTGTGGAATCGCGACATGATCGACGAAGGGACCGCGCTCGTCGGCAGCGCGCTGTCGTCGCAGGGCTTCGGGCCCTACACGCTGCAGGCCGCCATCGCGGCCGTTCACGCCGGCGCACCCGATGCCGCGTCGACCGACTGGAGCGAGATCGTGGGGCTCTACGATCTGCTCGCGCGCGTCGCGCCGTCGCCGGTCGTCGAGCTCAACCGCGCCGTGGCGATCGCGATGCGCGACGGACCGGATGCAGGGCTCACGCTCGTCGACGATCTGCTCGCGGGCCGCGAGCTCGCGGGCTACCACCTCGCGTATGCCGCGCGGGCGGATCTTTGCCGCCGGCTCGGCCGCAAGGCCGAGGCGCGCGCGGCGTACGAAAGGGCGCTCGAGCTGACGCGGCTC
>JAFGNC010000262.1 GCA_016927175.1 Gammaproteobacteria bacterium
CGGCCCGCTGCGGCTCCGGAGGACGGACGTCGCCCGTGTCGCGCCGGATCTGCTCGGCCGTCGGCGCCGGCACGCTGCCGCCGTCCCGGGCGGACTGCGCCTGCGCGTCGGCTGCCGGCAGGGCCATCGCCGCCGCGCCGGTCGCGGCACCCGTCAGGAAGCCCCGGCGGTTCAGGCCGCGCGAGTCGTCCGAATCGTGGTCGGAGTCATGCTCGGAATCGTTCGCCACGTCGGCCTCCCCGCATTCGTGAAAGTGCCCCGGCTTCGTCTACCGCCGCCAGGCGCGGCGCGCCGGTTCTGTCTGAATTTGGCCGGGGCACAGCGACAAATGCAAGCCCGCCCGCCCACGCGGTACCGCGTCGGACGCTGTCGCGACGGCACGGCGGGCGGCTCAGCGGCGCGATACGTCGACGGGCGACACCGCCGCCGCGTCGTTGCCCCAGGCGCCGCGAATGAAGGTCAGCACCGCCGCGATGTCGTAATCGCTGAGCTGATGCGAGTAGGGCGGCATGCCGTGCGGCCGCGGATTGGCCTCGGTCGTCGGGGGAAAACCGCCGAACAGGATGCTGCGCAGCGCGTTGGCCGGCGACGCGGACGTGACCTGCCCGTTGCCCGCGAGCGCCGGGTAAACGTAAGCCTCGCCCTCGCCCCGCCGGCCGTGACAGTCGGCGCAGTGCTCGGCGTAGACGGACGCGCCGGCGACCCGCAGGTTCTCGCCGGCGCGTGCCGGGACACGGGTTCCGGCCCCGGCCGCCTCGCGCGGCAGCGGCGGCAGCGACGCGATGTAGCCGACGATGGCGCGGATGTCATCGTCCCGCAGATGCTGCAGGCTGTGAAACACGACTTCCGCCATCGGCCCGGTCACGGCGCGCCGCGCCGAGACGCCGCTTTTCAGCAGCGCCGCCAGATCGTCCGTATCCCGCGCGGACAGCGGCTCGCCCGGACGGAGCGGCGGCGCGGTCCAGCCCTCCATCGGCCCCTCCATCGACCCCACCGTCGGCAGATTGCCGCCGGCATATGACGCGTCGGCTTCGCGTCCGCCGAGGGGGCCGCGCGGCGAGTGACAGGCGCCGCAATGGCCGAGCCCCTCCGTCAGATAGGCGCCGCGATTCCAGGCGGCCGACCGGTCCGGCTGCGGCTCGAACCGGCGCGGTTCGAAGTACAGCGCCCGCCAGACGAGCAGCGCGAGCTTCGTGCCGTACGGGAAGCGCAGGTCGGGCTCGACGCGCGCGCTGCGAACGGGGTCGAGCGACTTCAGGAATGCGAAGATCGCGTCGGAGTCGTCGCGGCTGATCAGCGTATAGCTCGTATACGGAAAGGCGGGGTAGAGCCGCCGGCCGTCCTTGGACTTGCCGTAACGCATCGCGCGCCAGAAGTCATCGGCGCTCCAGGCGCCGAGGCCCGTCTCCGGCTCCGGCGTCAGGTTCGTGCTGTAGACGTTGCCGAATGGGGTCGAGATCGCGCGGCCGCCGGCATACTCGGCTCCGCCGCGGCGCGTATGGCAGCCGATGCAGTTGCCCGCGCGGGCCAGGTACTCGCCGGCGGCGATCGCGTCCCCGGCTGTCTCGGCCCGGTCAGTCGCGCTGCCTGCGCCGGTCGCGCCGCCTGCGCCGGTCGCGTCGGGTGAGTCGGTCGCGCTGCCTGCGGCCGTCGCGCTGCCTGCGGCCGCCGCTTCGCGCGCAGCGCCCGGGGACGCCAGCGAGTCGTCCAGCCACTCCTGAATCTCCGGCCGCGCGAGCCAAAGCACGGCGCCGAGGCACACGACGGCCCCCGCCGCGGCTGCGATGCCGCGCAGGCTCATCGTACGCCGCCGCATTCGAGCGGCAGATCGTGCGGCAGCGAGGGCTGCGGCCGATGATCGGCCGGATAGGGCAGCGACGCGATCCACGCCGTGACGGCGCCGATGTCCTGCGGGCCGAGGCGCTGCGCGATCTCGGCCATGCAGTCGGGCGGTTCTGCCTTGCGGGCGCCGCTGCGCCAGGCGCCGAGCTGCGCCGAAAGGTACTCGGGCCGGACACCGAGCAGGCTCGGAATGAACGGCGCGACGCCTTTCAGCGACTCGCCGTGGCAGGACGCGCACGACGGCAAGTCTTTGGCCGCGTCGCCTTCCTCGACCAGGGTCCTGCCGCGAGCGAGCGCTTCCGCCGGCCAGGCGGAAGCGGGCGGCGTCCACTTCGGCTCCTGCCGGGCATAGTACGCCGCGATGTCCGCGAGGTATTCGTCGGACATCAGCGCGAGCATCGCCTCCATGATCGTGTGCCGCCGGCGGCCGTCGCGGAAGTTGTGGAGCTGTGACTCGAGATAGCCGGCGGGCTTGCCGGCGATCGACGGGAAGTAGCGCTCGCTGCTCGAGCGGCCGGCTTCGCCATGGCAGGCCGCGCAGGCCTCGAGGCGCTCGGCCATGGCGGCGTCGGACGGCCGCGACGCCGCAGCTGGCGTGGTCGCCGCGGCCGCAGCAAGCAGCAACACGGCGCCGGCGCGTGCCGGGATCACTCGCATCCGGTGCATCAGAATGGGCGGGTCCGTCCGAAAGCCGCTATTTTTTCAAACGGCGCGCCCGCGCGGTAGGTTGACGGGTTGCGGAAAACCGCAATTGCGGGTCAGCGCGCGCCTGGAGCGACCCAGCCGCGGGCGATGGCCCGTCTCTCGGCTTCGGCGTCGAGCGGCGCGCCGTCCATCAGCGAGTCGAGCGCGCCTTCGAGCGCCGCCGGCGTGTCGCCGGATGCGAGCCGATAGACGCCGTCGGCACCGGCGGCGGCCGGAGGCCCGAAGGCGACGAGCTCGATGCGCCAGTCCGTGCCGCGGCGGCACGCGAGCGTATGGGCGGTCGCAGTGTCGCGCGTCAGTTCGACCTGGCGGCAGAAGTCGCCGCGGGTGTCGACGAAGCTCAGCCGCGGCACGGCCGTCGTCGCGGCATCGAGCTGCCGCGCCTCTGCGCTGACGGCGTCGTCGAGGATCTGATGCAGCGCCGATCCGGGTTCGACGCTTGCGCCGCCGGCGACCAGCCCGAGCCCGGGCTCCGGCGCCCGGATCGGCGACAGCGCCACATATCCCGCCAGGAACCCGATCGCCAGCGCGATACCGGCCGCGAGCGCGGTCTGCGGGGACAGCCAGCGCCCCGTCCCCGCGGGCAGCGGCCGCGCGCGAGCGAGGTCGACGACGGTCGGCGCCTCTTCCGGCTCTGCGGCGGAATCGGCGCGTCGGCCGGCCGCGTCGAGCAGGTCGACGACGTGCTGCGGCAGCGGCTCGCGGGCCACGCCGGTGTAGGCGTTGCGGACGGCTGTGTCCGCGCGGCGCAACGCCTCGAGGCGCCGCGTGAGTGCCGGCTCCGCGGCCAGCCTGTCCCGCAGGCGCTGTTCCTCGGGCAGCGGCAGCATGCCGTCGATCAGTGCCGACAGCAGGTCGTCGTCGCGGGTCTGCGTGTGTTGCTCGGTCATCCTTCTCTCCGTGTCGTGCGCGCACCGGCTGCTTCGGCCGAATCGTGCGGGCCGAGCTGCTTCGCCAGCCCCGCGCGGGCTCGTGCGAGGCGGCTCATGATCGTGCCGATCGGGACCTCCAGCACTTCCGCCGCTTCCCGATAGCTCAAGCCTTCCACGGCCACGAGCGAAATCACTTCACGCTGCTCGGCGGGCAGCGCGGCCATCGCGCGCTCGACTTCGCGCAGCGTCAGCTCGCCCAGCACCGCCTCCTCGCCGGCCACGATCTGGTCCTCCCGCCACTCGGGCCGCTCCGCCGCCTTCAGCCGAACGTCGCGGGCCCTGATCTCGTCGATCCAGAGATTGCGCAAAACCCTGAACATCCATTTCGAAACATCCACGTCCTCGGGTATCGCTCGTGTCAGCACGCGTTCCACCGTCGATTGCAGCAGGTCGTCTGCGTCATGCCGGTTGCCCGTCAGGCTCACGGCGAACCGTCGTAAGCGCGGCAGCACCTCGAGCATGGCGTCGCGCAACAGGCGGTCCTGGTGTTTGCTATGCTTGCTCAACGTTCGAATCGCAGCATTTATTCCCGCCCGCGGCGCAGCCGGGGCGGGCGGGGAATAAAGAGAGTCATGAGGACGTCATCCTGATGTCCCGCGGATCGAGTCAAGGATGCTACCTGTGAAAGCGCCGCAGAAACACGGCTGGACTCACCGAAGCGCGCCGATCCGGGCGCTGACGATCGCTGTCGCCGCCGCCGCATTATGCCCGCACGGGTCGGCCTTCGGGCAGTTGCTCGACGATCTGGTCGACAGCGCGATCACGGAGCAGGTCGAGTCGCAGGTCTTCGACTCGGTAGAGCAGCAGATCGAATCGGGCGTGACCGACGGCATCGAGCGGCAGGTC
>JAFGNC010000263.1 GCA_016927175.1 Gammaproteobacteria bacterium
GCGTCTCTTCGCCTTCGGTCAGGCGGCCCGCCCCGTCGTTGCGGTTGTTGCGCGCGATCGCTTCCTCCAGCGTCGGCACGTCGATGCCGCGTGACGCCATTCGGACCGGATCCGGCACGACCTCGAAGCTGCGGACGTAGCCGCCGAGCGCGTTGACGTCGGCGACGCCGGGCACCGTCCGCAGCGCCGGCCGGATGACCCAGTCGAGCAGCGTGCGGCGCTCGGCCAAAGTCGCGTCGCCGTCCACGGTGAACATGAACATCTCGCCGAGCGGCGTCGTCATCGGCGCGATGCCGCCCTCGATGCCGTCCGGCAGCTGATCCCATACGCCATTCAGCCGCTCGGCGACCTGCTGCCGCGCCCAGTAAATGTCGACGCCCTCGTCGAAGTCGACCGTGATATCGGTCAACGCGTACTTCGTTATCGAGCGCAGCATCGCCTGCCGCGGCAGGCCGAGCAGCTCGACCTCGATCGGCGCCGTGATCCGCGTCTCGACCTCCTCCGGCGTCATGCCCGGGGCCTTGACGATGACCTTGACCTGCGTCGGCGACACGTCCGGGAACGCGTCGATCGGCAGCTCGCGGAACGCCTGGTAACCGGCGGCCGCGAGCAGCACCGTCAGCAGGACTACGAGCAGCCGCTGGCTCAGCGCGAAGGAGATCAAGCCGTTCATCGCTTCGGCATCACTCCTCGTCCGCCGTCAGCAGCGCTTTCAACGCGCTGACGCCGCGGACCGCGACGGTATCGTCACCGCCGAGCGAATCCGACGCGACGTGCGCGAGCGCTCCTTCCTCGCCGACGACGGTGACGGGCACGAGCTCGACGCCGGTCGGCATCTGCGCGAAGACGAACGCGTTGCCGTCGAAGCGCGCGACGGCCGCCATGGGCACGGCGAAACTGCCCGGACCTTCGCCCTGCGCCGCCGCCAGCACTCGCGCCGGCAGCACCTGCTCCGCCCGCAGCCGCAGGGCCGCGTTGTCGACGGCGGCGCGCACCAGCACCGTCTGCGTCGCGGGATCTACCGTGCGTCCGACGTGGAAGATCTCGCCGCCGAGCACGTCGCCCGTCGTGGTCTCGCCGCCACCGGCTGATCCGGCGTCGGCGCGCAGGGTGACCGCCAGCCGCATGCCGATCTCGACGGCGTCGGCCCGTTCCTGCGGGACACGCACCTCGAGCCACATCTGCCGCAGGTCCGCGAGTCTGACGAGCGGCTCGAGCGCCTCGACCTGCTCGCCGACCGCGCCGTGCCGCGCGACGACGACTCCCGGCCCCGGCGCGCGCAGCGTCAGATCCGCGGCGATGCGTCCGGTCGACGCGAGCCGTTCGAGCTCTGCATCGTCGGCGCCGACGATGCGCAGGTGCTGGCGCGCCTGCTCGGCGCGCACGCGGGCGGCGAGCGCCTGCGCCTGCGCCTCGTCGGCGCGCCGCCGCGCGATGATGCCTTCCTCGTACAGCATGCGGTCGCGCTCGAGCTGCGAGTCCGCGAGCTTCGACGCCGACACGGCGTCGACGTACTCCCGCTGCGCCGCGAGCAGGTCGAGGCTGCGCAGCTCGATCAGCGGATCGCCGGCGTCGACTTCGCTGCCTTCGGCGACGAGCAGCCGTGTCACGAGGCCGCCGACCGGCGCGCTGACCACCGTCTCCTGAGACGGCGGCACGACCGCAACGGCGGGAGCCGACAGCACGACCTGCTCGTCGAGCCGGCCGGGGCGTCCCCATTCGACGCCGAGCCGCTGCATCTCCGCGGCCGTCAGCTCGAGGACGGCGGAGGGCTGCGCGCCCGCGGACGCGTGCCAGCCGCCGCCGAGCAGCGCCGCCCCGAGCAGCACGGCCGGGCCGAGCAGCACGGATAACCGAGGCGCGTGCCGCCGCGCCGACCCCGCGAGACTCACGGCAGCTCACCCACGGCGTGGTTCACCGCCGCAATCGATCGGCCGCGCATCACACGCAGCGCCGCGGCCTGCCGCTCGGCGACCTGCGCCGCATCCACGCGCCGCAGCAGATCGACCAGCGTGATCTCGCCCTGCTCGAACGCCGTCTGTCCCATGCGACGATGCTGCGCAGCCACGTCCGCGCGCTGCTCGGCGAGCTCCAGCGCCTCCTCCGCCGTCGCCAGCGTGTGCAGCGCCTCGTGAAGCTGCGCGTGCAGGCGGCGCTCGACTGCCGCGCGCTCGGCTTCGGCCTCGGCGACGCGCCGCACGGCAGCCGCCGTCGTCGTGGCCGTATGCGATCCTCCGCCGAAAGGCACCGTGACCTCGACGCCGACGCTGTCCGTGTAGAACGTCGCCATCGGGTCCCGCTGCCGCCGCGGTCCGATCAACAGGGTCGGGCTGCCCTTAGCGTCGCGCTCGGCGAACTCGAGCTGTGCGCGGGTCCGCTCGAGCTCCGCATCGGCCAGTGACAGCAATGGATGCGACGGCGCAAAGTCGCGCCGTGAGGTCAGCGGCTCGTCGAAGACCGCGGGCCGCAGGCCGAGGCCCGTCAGCGTCTCGTAAGCGAACTCGGCATCCACCAGCTCCGCACGCCGCTCGACCACCGACGTGCGCCGGTCGAGCACGGTCGTTTCGGCCAGCAGCGCGTCCTCCAGCGGCAGGTCGCCGACGGACTGGCGGCGCCGGACGACCCGCTCGATCTCGACGGCGACGGTGAGCGCCTCGTTCGCGAGCTCGAGATCGTTGAGCGCGGCCTCGATGTCCCACAAAGCTTCGCGCAGCGCACCGGCCACCTCCCAGCGCAACGCGGACTCGGCCGCCGCGGCCTCGTCACTCGCACTTCGTCCGATCTGCCCCGCCGCGCGCTTCTGGCCGAAACGCCACAGCGGCATCGAGATGCCGGATTCGTACTCTGCAAAACCGTAGTCGTCGAGCGGATCGTCCGAGCGATAGCCGAGCACGAGGCTCGGCCGCCCGGCGAACGGGCTGGCCGAGCGCCGGCTCCAGGCCTGCGCCTCGGCGTCCCGCGCCGCGAGCTCTACATAGCGCGGGTAGTTCAGCACGGCCCGGTCGAGCAGCACGTCCCATTCGAGACCGCGATCGACGTCGAGCGGCTCGTGCTCCGCGGGACCGTGCTCTGACGGCACGCCCGGCGCCTGGGCGGCCGCCGGCAGGTGCAGGGCCATTGCCAGCGGCACGGCCAGCATTGCCGGCTGCCGAAGAATATCGTTAATGAATCTCATTGCGTGTTTGTCGACGACCTCGATCGCGACGCGGCGTGAAAACCGCGGGCGTTTCTCATGAAACGTGGGTGCATAAACAAGCATGCCCTTTCCTGGTGGCCGATTGAAAGAGATGGCCGGCGACCCGTCGATCTGGACATGTACGTACCGGAACATGTACGTACCGCAAC
Organism: Gammaproteobacteria bacterium; assembly: GCA_016927175.1. Lineage (GTDB taxonomy): Bacteria > Pseudomonadota > Gammaproteobacteria > Steroidobacterales > Rariloculaceae > ZC4RG20. The sequence goes on from JAFGNC010000263.1 coordinate 3,346, forward strand.
AAGGTCCGTTCCCGCGGCCGCGGCACGCGGGTGCCGCGTGCTTCGCGAGCGGCACACGCTTCCGTCATGCTATCTTGGCGGCCGCATCCTGATTCCACGACCGCGGAGTACCCACCGAATGAGAACGACGTCCGCCGCCTGTTTCCTCGTCTCGAGCCTCGCCGCCGCGCCGCACGTTCAGGCAGCGTGGTACTACGAGGCGACGACGACAGCCGAAGGTCAGGGCGCGCCAGGCGGCGCGTCGAGCGTGCGCGCCTGGGTCGACGGCGCGAACGCGCGAATCGAGATGACGGAAGGCGGGCAAAGCGGTTTCCTGGAGGCCGGCACTTATCTGCTGACGCACGACGGCGGCGATACGCTGTACGTCGTCGACCCGTCGGACAGAACGATCTCCGAGATCGACCTCGCGCAGATTTTTCAGATGGCCGGCAACATGGCCGCGATGACGGGCGGTATGGTCGACATGCAGTTCAAGGACTTCACCAGCGAGCAGCTGGCGCAGGAGCCCGGCGAGGACGTGCTCGGTTATCCGACGACACGCTACCGGTTCAGGACCGGCTACACGATGAGCATCGGCGTGCTCGGCATGACTCGCGAGAATCGGAACGAAACCGAGCACGATGTGCTTTGCACGGACGCGATCGACGCGGCCGGCTTCGGAGTCTGGCTGCGTCCCGACCGATTCCGCACCGGTAACGAGGACATGGATCGCATGATCGAGCAGCAGCTCGATCTCGACTGCGTACCGCTGCGCAATCGTGCCGTGACCACCGTGGTGGACGGCCGCGGCCGTGAATCGACGGTCACGACGACGACCGAGGTCACTGCGCTGCGCGAGGAAGACGCGCCGGCCGAGGCGTTCGTGCTGCCCGCGGA
>JAFGNC010000264.1 GCA_016927175.1 Gammaproteobacteria bacterium
CCTCGCCGAGCGCCTGCACGAGCACTTTGCGCACGTAGTCTTCGCTGCCGAGGCCGATCGGCGTCTGCTCGTCGACCGTCGACTGGAACTCCTCCATGACGTGGGTCAGCTGCGCCCGGCTGACGCCGGGCAGAGCCGCCATCGCGGAGCCGATGCTCTGGACCTCCTTCGGACCGAGATGCTTCAGCACTTCCGACGCGGCTTCCTCGCCGAGCGTCATCAGCAGCACGGCCGCGCGTGCCGTCCCGGTCAGCGGCGTCTGCTCACTTTTCATCGGCATGCACCCATTGCCTGACGACCTGAGCGACGAGCCGCGGGTCCTCCTGCGTCATCCGGCGCGCGTTCTCGAGGCTGCCTTCGAGCGTCAGCGGTCCGGGCCTCTCCTCGGCCGGCGATGTGCCGTCGCGGGCCGCGGCAGCCGCTGACGAAGAGCCCGAAGGCGGAGCCAGCACGGCCGTCGACGCCGTGTGCAGCGGCAGGCTCGTCAGGCTCTTGACGGCCGGGCGCAGCACGAGCAGCACGAGCAGCAGGATGCCGAGCCCGGCGCCCGCCTGCCTGATCAGGTCGCGCGCCCACGGCTCCTGCCACAACGCGGGCGCCGGCAGAGGCTCGGGCGCCTCGATCTCACGGAAAGACGCGTTGACCACGTTGACACGGTCGCCGCGCGCCTCGTCGAACCCGACCGCTTCCCTGACCAGCGACGTCAGGTACTGCATCTCGTCGGCGTCGCGCGGCACCCGCTGAATCTGCCCGTCCTCGCCGACGACCGACCGGTGGTCTACGACGACCGCGACGGACAACCGCTCGAGGTCCGCGGCCGCTTCGCGCACGTGGCTGATCGTGCGGTCGACCTCGTAGTTGCGTGTGCTCCGGCGGCTGCTGCTGGTCGGCGTCGCCGTCGCGGCCGCCTCCCCGGTGGCGGGCGCCGCGACGGCGACGGCCGCGCCGTCCGGCGGCTGGTTCGTCAGCGCGCCCGGTACGCCGCCGGCGGCGCCGTCGGAGCGTCGCTCCTCGCTGACCTGCTCGCTGCGCAGCACCGTCGCGTCCGGATCGTACGTCTCGCGGGTGCTCTCGACGCGCGTGAAGTCGACGTCCGCCGTCACCTGCACGCGCACGCCTTCCTCTCCGACCAGCGGGCTCAGGATGCGCTCGACGCGCTGCCGCAGCGCCGCTTCGACCTCGCGCGTGTACTCGAGCTGGCGAGTCGGCGCCATGCCGTCGCCGCCGTCCTCCGGAGAGCTCAGCAGCCGGCCCCGCTGGTCGACCACCGTCACCCGTTCCGGCGCGAGCTCCGGAACGCTCGACGCGATCAGGTGCACGATGCCGGCGATCTGCCGCTCGTCGAGCGTACGGGCCGGGTGCAGGTTCAACAGCACCGATGCGCCGGGCTTCGCGCGGTCGCGCACGAACACCGATTCGCGCGGCAGCGCCAGATGCACGCGCGCGGCTTCTACGCTGTCGAGCGTCACGATCGAGCGAGCGAGCTCGCCTTCGAGCGCGCGCTGGAAACGCACCGCCTGCGCGGCGCGGCTCGTGCCGATGCCGGTATCCTGATCCAGCAGCTCGAAGCCGACGCCGTCGGCGCGAGGTATGCCCTCGGTCGCGAGATGCAGCCGCGCCTCGTGCGTGCGCTTCGCGGGCACGGTAAGCATACCGGTGGCGGAGTCGAGCTCGTGCTCGATGCCGAGCCGCGTCAGCACGTCCATCGCCTGCACGACGTCGCGCTCGCTCATGCCGGGCAAGAGCGGCTCGTATGTCGGCCGCATGCCCCACAGCGCGAGCATGGCGCCGACCGCGACGACCATCGCGAGCCCGATCAGCAGAGCGAACTGGCGCTGCATCGGCAGCGACGTGAACGCCGCCAGCGGTTTTCCGAGTGGAAGCGGTAAAGCCTCGGCCATAGGTGTTCAGGTTCCGTAATGTGGTCGTTTTCGAGACAGGCAATCGGCTTCGCCGGCGGGCGGGCGCGTCGCCGACGCGCGTCGGCGGCGCCGCGGCCGTCCGGCGACGGCGTCAGACCTGCATGTTCATGATTTCCTGATACGCCGCGATCAGCCGGTTGCGGACCTGCGTCACGGCTTCGAACTGGAGGCTCGCCTTCTGCGACGAGATCATGACTTCGGCGAGACTGACGTCCGGCGCGCCCTGCTCGAAGCGGGTCGCGAGACGGCTCGCCTGCTGCTGGGCGGCGTTGACCTCGTCGACGGATTGCTTCAGCAGCGCTGCGAAGTCGGCACGCTGCGTGCCGCTCGCGCCGCCGGCTCCGCCTTCCGCACCGCCCGCCGCGCGTGCGGACAGCGCCCGCATCTGCGCCAGCACGTTCTGGATCTGCATGTCGCTCATCGTTGCCCCCTATGCCCCGGCCTGCATTGCGCGATCGCCCGCTTACGGGACCGCGAACCCCATTTCCCGCAGCCGCGCGAGCTTGTAGCGCAGCGTACGGGGACTGATGCCGAGCCTTTCCGCGGCTGCCTTCTTGCGGCCGCGCTCGGCGCGCAGCGCGTCGAGAATCAGCTCGCTCTCCGACACGCGCAGCGCGCTGCCGAGCTCGCTGACGCCCGCCGCCGCCGGCGCGGCCGGCGCGCCGTCCTCGAGCCGGATGTCGTCGAGGCCGATGACGTTGCCGCGCTGCAGCACCAGAGCGCGCTGCATCACGTTGTCGAGCTCCCGGACGTTACCGGGCCATGCGTGCGCGGCGAGGCGCTCCGCGGCAGCCTGCGTCGGCTCGGGGAGTACCCGGCCGGCGCCGACGTGACGGCGCAGCAGGCAGCGCGCGAGCGGCAGAATGTCGCCGCGCCGATCGCGCAGCGGCGGCACGTGCAGCGGGAAAACGTTGAGGCGGTAGTAGAGATCCTCGCGCAGCACGCCGTCGGTGACGGCCTTGCGCAGGTCCCGGTTCGAGGTCGCGATGACGCGCACGTCGATCCTGCGGCCGCCCGCGGCGCCCAGCCGCTCGACCTCCCGCTCCTGCAGCACGCGCAGCAGTTTCGCCTGCAGCCCGAGCGGCATCTCCGTGACCTCGTCGAGCAGCAGCGTGCCGCCTTCGGCCTGCTCGAATTTTCCGGCGCGCGCGTCTCCGGCGCCGGTGAAGGCCCCCTTCTCGTGGCCGAACAGCGTCGCCTCGAGCAGCGTGTCCGGGATCGCCGCGCAGTTCAGCGCGACGAACGGATGACGGCGCCGGGAAGAATGCTGATGGATGAAGCGCGCGAACACTTCCTTGCCGACACCGGATTCGCCGGTCAGCATGACCGTGACGTCCGATTCTGCGACGCGGCGCGCGACGGCAACGACGTCGCGCGTGACGCCGTCCTCGGCGATCAGCCCCGACTCGACCGTCGACTCGGCGCCGATGTCGGGGCTCGCGTCGAATCCTGCCGGGGATTGCGAACGGGCGGCTAGGCTCATGTATGGCATTTCCTTGACGAGACGGGAGCGTCTCATTCAAGCTTCGTGCCAGGGGAATATTGATCAGCCGGAACAGTTAGTTAGCTAAAAGTTTTCCGGCGCGGATGAGAACTGGTCGACGGGCGCGTCAGAATTCCGTCACTTCGTCGAAACGGCCGATCTGGAACTTGCGCATCTTCTCGACCAGCGTCGTCCGGCGCAGCCCGAGCAGCTGCGCAGCCTGCGCGACGACCCCTTCGCTGTTGTCGAGCGCCTGCCGTATCAGGCGCACCTCGATGTCCTCGAGCACGCTCTTCAGCTTGACGCCCTGCGCGGGCGCCTTCGGCAGACCGATCGCGCCGAGCTCCCCGATCAGCCTCTCGTCGGCCTGACCGTCGGCCGCCGGCTGCTCGTCCGGCGGGACCAGGTCGCGCAGCCGCGCGGGCAGGTCCGCGAGGGAAACCTCCCGGTCCGGAGCCAGAATCGCGCACCGCTCCACGAGGTTCGCGAGCTCGCGCACGTTTCCCGGCCAGTCGTGCCGCGCCAGGGCGATCAGCGACGCCCGGTCGAAACGCGTCGTCGGCATGCCGCGCCGCCGCAGCTGCGCGTTGAGCTCGGCGATCAGCAGCGGCAGATCCTGACGCCGCTCTCGCAGCGGCGGAACTTCTATTGGCACGACGTTCAGGCGGTAATAGAGATCCTCGCGGAACTGACCCTCGCGGATCATCTCCTCGAGATCGCGGTGTGTCGCGGCCACGATCCGCACGTCGGCTTCGACCGTGCGGTCGCTGCCGAGCGGCTCGAACCGGCGCTCCTGCAGCACGCGCAGCAGCTTGACCTGCATGTCGAGCGGCATGTCGCCGATCTCGTCGAGGAACAGCGTGCCGCCGGAGGCGAGCTCGAAGCGACCTTTGCGCGCCGTCAGCGCGCCGGTGAAGGCGCCCTTGTCGTGCCCGAACAGCTCGCTCTCGAGCAGATCGGCCGGGATCGCGCCGCAGTTGACCGCGACGAACGGGCCGTGCCGCCGCGACGAATGCGCGTGAATGTTCCGCGCGACGACCTCCTTGCCGGTCCCCGTCTCGCCGAGCAGCTGCACGGTCGCCTCCCAGGGCGCGACCCGCGTGATCATCCGGCGGACGGCCTGGATACCGGCGCTGCGGCCGACCAGCGAGCGGAAGACCGGTTCGCGCTGGACCTGCGAGAAGCCGCCCTGTGCCTGGATCAGCCGCAGCTCGCGCACCAGCTCGGCAAGATCGGCATACCGCAGCGGCGGACGCAGCGTCGAAACGATGCGCTCCTGCATGCGTTTGCCGAGCGCGGGATCCATGTCCCCGTCGTCGTAGATCACGAGGGGCAGATCGGCGTGCGCCTCGAGCACGTCCGACACGGCGGCCTGCGCGGCCTCGCCGCAGCCGGCCGTCAGCAGGACCACAGCGAGCGGAGACTCGCTGTGCTCGACGGCCGATCGGAGGCCCTGGGGCGCGGTGATCGCGGCGGAGACGTCGAGGAACTCGAATTGATCGGCGACTCTTTGCGCCGCATCGGGCTCCAGCCCCAGCACGATCAATGTGGATTTTTTGCCCGCACTGCGCGTCAGCAGGCGAAGAGTCGTCGAATCGTTCATAGACTCCGGTCAGCCGTTTGTTCCGCTCGCCGCGGGAAATCGAGCCGGGGATGGCGAAACCACGCCGACACCTCGCAGGACGGGCGGACGCTCTGTGTCGTCTGGTCGGCGCGCTGGCCCAGCCCCCCGGATGCGCCGCGCACGAGAATGGACCGGCAATATACGTCAGTTGCAGGGCGAGTCAAAAGCATGGTTCACAAAAATCCGAAGTACGGAAATTGAGTGAACACAGGATGTAAAGGGATCCGACTATTTCGAGCGGCCGGCATCGTGCCGCCGAGGCTCGCATGAAAGGCGCCCCCGATGCCCGGTCAGGCGGTGGCGCGCCTTCTTGCGATCGCGCGCCGATGGCGCCTGAAAACGAGCTTCTCCAGCCAGTCCCGGACGCCGGGGTCCAGCTGCTCGAGCCGCGTGCAGACCTTGTGCCCGTCGTCCGCGGCCTCGGCGCCGTGCACGCGCGCGAGCAGCTTCAGCGGAATCGGCCACGCCGGCAGCACGAAGCAGTCCACCAGCAGCAGCGTCCCAGCGGGCGGCGCGTCGTCGGCCCGCCAGCACAGGCCGCGGCTGTTGAAGCGGACGGCCCGCCGCGGCACACGGCCGCGCTTCATCGAGATCAGGTCGGACAGCAGCTCGAGCGTCAGGTCGAGCTTGGCCTCGAGCCGGTGCAGCTCCGCGCGCTCCGCATCCTCGGACTGTGTCTCGTCGTGCTCCTCGACGAGCGCCAGCGTGCGGAGCACCGTCGCGTTACGCGCGTTCATCTGCGCGACCGTCGCCTCGTCCGGCGTCTCCTCGAGCGCGGTCCATTCGAGCCCCAGCTCGTCGTCGCAGAACACGCGCTCACCGAGCACGGCGAGCTCGTCGGCGGGCAGCGGGTGAGCCGAACGATCGGTCATTCTTCGGCGGACTCGAGGTAGGCATCCGCTGCGCGGCGGCCGCGCACGGCGCCGGTCAGCTCCGCGTGAGCTCCGTCCCTTGCGGCTTCGAGCAGGCGCAGTGCGCTGCCGTGCCTCGCCTGGACGCGGCGCAGCACCTCGGTGGCGGCGCCCCGCGTTCCGGAGTCGGCCCGTTCCAGCTCCTCGGCGACGTCACGCAGCGTCGCGGCCAGCGCCGTGTCGCGCTCGAGCGCGGCATACCAATCGGCGGCAGCGGCTGCCTCCTCGAGCCGGACGGCAAGCCCTTCCGCTCGCGCCAGCGCCGCGTCAAGCCGTTCCATGACTGCCTTCGGCGGCGATGACGGTTTCGGCGATCGCGCGCCACCCGCTCTGCACCTCGCGCAGCAGGCTCGCGACCTCGTCGAGCGCCGCCGCGTCGCCGCGCAGATTGCCTTCGAGCAGACGCCGCTCGATATAGGCGTAGAGCGCCTCGAGGTTAGCGGCGAGATCCCCGCCCCGCTCGACGTCGAGCGCCGAGCGCAGCCCTTCGACCATCGCAATCGCGCGGCCGATCAGCTCGCCCTTACGCGCGATCTCGCCGGCCTCCATCGCGACCTTCGCCGCGACGACGCGGGCGACGGCCCCGTCGAGCAGCATCTGCACGAGCTCGTGCGGAGTCGCGCCGGCGACCTGCGCCTCGACGCCCACCTGGTGATAGCGCTGCATCGCCTGGCTGTCGCGGTACGGCCTCATCGCTTGCTCCATTGCTCTAACCCGGCATCATTCCGGCGAGTCCCGCGAGCTGGCCGCTCAGGAATTCGCTCGTTCGTTGAAACTGCGCCACCATCGTGTCGAGTGCGCTGAACTGCGCGCGCAGCCGCGCCTCGACCTGCTCCATGCGGCGCTCCAGTGCTTCGCGCTGGCTCTCGATGCGCTTCAGCTGGCCGTTCAGGCCTTCCGTGCGCGCCTCGATCAGCCCGTCGGTCTCGGTATAGGACTCGAGCGCGGCGCCGAAGCTTGCTGCAAAACCGGACAGCAGCGCCTCGACGCCGGCCTCGTTAGTCTCGAGCGCCTCTTCGAGCTTGTCGGCGTCGAGAGAGGCTTTGCCGCTGACGTTACGGCTCAAACCGATTTGCAGCAGGTTCGTCAAAGGTACGCTGTCGCCCTCGGCCGCGCCGTCGGGCTCGACGTCGACGGTCGAGCTGAACGCCGTGGCGAGCTGCGACTCGAGCGAGCGCAGCGTCGAATCGCCGACCAGCGGGCCGCGGGAAGCGGCCTCGAGGTCCGAGCGGCCGAGCTCGGTAACACGACCGGCGAGCGCGTTGTACGCCGTCACGACCGCGTTCAGCTTCTCGCGCACCGCGCCGCGATCCGGCTCTACCGTGAGCGCTATCGCGTCTTCGCCTTCCGTCGTGCCGTTCAGTGCCAGCGTCAGGCCGGGAATCACGTCGTCGACCGTGTTCGTGGACGCCGAAAGCGCCAGGCCGTTGACGCTGAACGAGGCATCCTGCGCCGCCGCCGTCTCCGTCATCTGGGCCGACGCGAGCCGCGTGTCGAGCGTGCCCGACACGGTCAGCGTCATCTGGTGGTCGAGCCCGGACTCCTCGGACGTCAGCAACAGCCGGTGGGCTTCGCCGTCTCGGACGATGACGGCGTTGACGCCGGCATCGCTCGAATTGATCGCATCGCGGACGTCGGACAGCGTATTCGCACCGTCCGCGAGATCGATGTCGACGGACTCGGCGCCGACGGTCAGCGTCAGCGTGCCTGCACCGAGCGCGGCGTCCGGGTCGTCGAAGGGTTCGCTTGCGAGGGACTGCGCTCTCGCGAGAGTCTGAACCTGGATCCGGTAGCGGCCCGGAACCGCGCCGTCGCCGCCGACGCTGACGGCGACCGTGTCATCGTCCGAGCTGGCGGCTTTCAGCTCGGTCTCGAAATCCTTCAGCGCCTCGACGGCGCTCAGCAGATTGCTCGCCGCGCTCTTCAGCGCGCCGAGCGCGGACAGCTGCGTCCTGGCCGTCGACTGCTTACGATTCAGCCGGTTCTCCGTCGGCGCGCGCTCGGCGTCGACGAGGCTCTGGACCAGTGTCCCGAGGTCGAGCCCCGATCCCACACCCAGACTGCTGATACCGGCCATTTTTGGTCTTCCCGAATCGCTATCGGTTGTTTATCGGCTCTTCGCTCTTCGACCCGGTCTCGGTGTCCGCCGGCCGGCGGCGCAGCATCCAACCTCGCGCCGCCGGCCTTTGGACTCCTCTATCGCCCGGGTTACCGCAGCAGCGCGAGCACGTTCTGCGGCGTCATGTTGGCCTGCGCCAGCATCGCGACGCCGGCCTGCTGCAGCACCTGCGCGCGGCTCAGCGCAGCCGTCTCGGCCGCGAAGTCCGTGTCCATGATGCGCGAGCGCGAGGCCGACAGATTCTCGACCGAGGCCGACAGGTTCGCGACGACCGACTCGAAGCGGTTCTGCACCGCGCCGAGGTCGGCGCGGGAGCCGTTGACGGTGGTCAGCGCATCGTCGACGACGCGGAGGACCGTGTCGGCCGAATCCGCAGACAGCACGTTGATCGCGTCGTATGCCGTCGACGTGATCGACGCCGCACCGGCAGTGAGGCCGGCGTCGCCCGGCGCGTTGCCGCCGATCACGTACGACTCGTCAGAGGTCAGACTGACGGCTCCGTAGAAGGTATCGGTGACGTCGTTGCCCGCGCTCAACGCGCCCAGGCTGGCGAAGCCGCCAGCGGTCATGCCCGTCGCAAAGCTCTGAACCACCTCGAGGTTCTCACCGCCCTCGAGCGTGAAGGCCAAGTCTCCGCCCGCGGCCGTACCGGTATAGGAGATGCCTGCATCTTCCAGCTGGTCCGCGACGACGCCTATCGCCGTGTCGATGTCCGCCGCCGTCGTACCTGCCACAGCGTCCTGAACGATCGTCACACCTCCGACTGTCAGACTGTAAAGCCCGTCAGTCGTCGTAAATGCGCCGGTCGATCCCGACGTGGCATCGCTTGCCGTGGCCGTCACTCCCTCGCCCAGCGCATTGATGGCTTCCGCGATGGCCGCCGCATCCTGCTCGACGACTCCGACGTCGGTGCCGTTGATCGTCAAATCTCCCGCTGCCAGCGCACCGCTGACGACGGTGCCGTCACCTGCCGTGTAGTCCACCAGATTGCCGCCCGCGAGACCGAGCTCGCGCCCGGTCGCGGCTGCAATGGCCTCCACCGAGATCGTCTGCCCGTAGTTCGCTCCGACCTGAAACACCTGCTCCGTGAAGCTGCCGTCGAGCACCTTCAGGCCGTTGAACTCCGTCTGGCTCGCGACACGGTTGATCTCGGCGATACGCTGCTGCACCTCGGCATCGAGCGCCGCGCGGTCCGAGTCGCTGTTCGTCGCATTACGCGCCTGCACGGCCAGCTCGCGGATGCGCTGCAGGTTGTTCGCGACCTCCTGCAGCGCGCCCTCGGCGACCTGGGCCAGAGAGATGCCGTCGTTCGAGTTGCGGATCGCCTGGTTCATGCCGCGAATCTGCGTCGTGAAGCGCTCGGAGATCGCGAGTCCCGCCGCATCGTCCTTCGCGCTGTTGATGCGCAGACCCGACGACAGCCTCGCCAGGGACTGCGACAGCGCGCCCTGCGAAGTCGTCAGGTTACGCTGCGCGTTCAACGACATGACGTTGGTATTGATCACTTGTGGCATTTCGGTACTCCTGAAATTCTTTCGGTCTGCATCCAGTTACACCGCCGCGAGGGGCGGGATCCTTCCGGGCGGCGTTACTGTGCCGCTTGCGGGACCGCTATCGGCCGGGGCCGCGAAAGCTTTAGCCGCGCAGCCTCGGGCGCCGCATGTTTCGGCCGTCCGCGCACAATTCCCGGAGGCGAGACGGAGGAAACGTGAACCAGTTCGCGCCGCCACGAACCCTGTGCAGAGCTTCCCTAGCGCAGCCAGTCGAACAGCGACAGCCGCGCCGTCTGCGCGTAGGTCTGCTGCGCGACCTGCAGTGCCGTCTGCTGCAGGTGGAAGCGGCTGACGGCTTCCGCGTAATCGAGGTCCTCGACGGCGGACAGCGCGGTCTCGAGCGTCAGGCTCTGGTCGGCGTTGAGCTCGGCCTGACCGTCGATGCGGTTCATGCGCGCGCCGACGTCGGCGCGCAGATCGAGCACGCGGCCGATGGCCTGATCGATGTCGAGCAGCGCGGTGCCGATACGGTGCGTGCGGATCGCCCTGTCGGCTGCGTCCGCGGCGGGCGTCTCCAGCGCGGCGGCCAGCTCGTCGACGACCGCGAACAACGATGTCGCTCCGGCGGGCTCTATCGCGAACGTGCCGCCGTCGGCGGGCGTGCCTTCGAGCACGATCCGCATGCCGCCGAAATCGACGCCCTGGCCGGACGCATAGGCGCCCGCCGCGACGACGTTGTTGCCCGCGTCGAGGATCTCGTACGCGTCGGCGCCGACGATCGCGAGCGTGTACGGCTCGCGCGTGAACGCCGCGGGGTCCACCAGGTCCGCGCCGGCGACGCGGCCCGTGCCGGCATTGGCGGCATCGGGCGTGACCGTGAACGAGCCGTTGCCGCGCGGGATCGTCATCAGCTCGGCACCGCTGTCGCCGACCGCAACGCTGCTGTCGGACGACAGCAGGACTTCGCGTTGGCCGCGATCGCCCCGGTATTCGACGCTGCCGTCCGGGCCCCTCAGAAACGGCGGGCTGCCGCTGCGATACCCCGCGAACAGATGCTCGCCGCCGGCTGCGCGGCTGTTTGCCGCGTCGAGCAGCCCCGCCGAGATCTGCCGCAGCTCGCGAGCGATGGCCTGGCGGCTCTCGTCGGTCTGCGTGCCGTTCGCGGCCTGGACGGCGAGCTCGCGCACGCGATGAAGGCTGTCGGCCATCGTGCCGAGCACGGCTTCCTCCTGGCCGAGCCGCGTGCGCGCATGCTCCGCGTTGCGCGCGTATTGCTCGACCGACGCGACGCGGTCGTGCAGCTGCAGCGCCTGCACCGCCGCGGCCGGATCGTCGGCCGGCGTCAGCAGCCGCTTGCCGCTCGCCATCTGCTGCTGCGTCCTCAGCAGGTCCGCCTGCTGGCGCTGCAGCGTGTCGATGCCGCTGCCGAAGATCTGTGCTGTCGAAATTCGCATCGCCGGTCCTTTCCGGTGCTTCCGGTGCTCTGCGCTATGCCCCGCTCAATGCGTGCGGGCTAGCGCCGGAGCGTCTGCAGCAGCGAGTCGAGCATGTTGCCCGCGGTCGCGATGACCTGCGCCGCCGCCTGATAAGCCTGTTGGTGCCGCAGCAGGTTTGCGGCTTCCTCGTCGAGATTCACGCCGGAGACGTTCTCGCGCTGCGCTCGCGCATCCTCGAGCATCCGCGCCTCGACGTCGGCGTTGATCTCGGCGCGCCGCGTGCGCACGCCGACTCCGGCGACGAGCTCGGCATAGCTTTCGCCGAAGCTTGCGGAGCCGCCGGTCATGACCCGCTCGGTCTCGAGCGCGGCGAGGGCCAGAGCGCCGCGGTTGTCGCCGATGCCGCCGGCATTGGTCCGCACCTCGAACACGTCGCCTTCGGCAGGCGTGCCGCGCAGCACCAGCTGCCATCCGTTCGCGCCGACGACGGTGTCGCCGGACGGATCGAGCGGCACGACGTTGCCGCCTACGACGTAGCTGCCGCCGGTGAAGACGATGTCGACGGACGATCCGAGCGCCGGGTCGGACGCATCGAGCACCTCGATCGAGTGCACGGCCGCGCCGCCGGCGTTCGGCACGGCGGCCTCGGCGCGGATCGGCAGCGCCGCGGCCACGGCGCGCGGATCCGTGACCCGCACGCCGATGCCTCCCGCGACCCGGATCGGCCGCAGCAGGAAGCTGTCGCCGGCGGCGGCGCCGGTCACGCCGCCGAGATCGAACGTCAGGCCGTCGACGTCGAGGCTGCCGCCGTTCGGCAGCGTGCCGACGTCCTGGCCGTCGCTCAGCCGCCGCAACGTCCAGTCCGTGCCGTCGAAGCGCAGCGAATAGTCAGTCGCGGCAAGCGCCGACACGTCGTTGACGGCAACCTGCGGCTCGCCGCTCGCCGCATTCCCTTCTCCCGCGGCGGCCGGCGGCAGATCGATCGAGAAGAAGTCGCCTCCGAGCGCGCCGTCGAGGTCCATGTTCAGGCCGTGCTGCGCGTTGAACCGGGTCGCGAGCGACAGAGCGATGCGGCCGAGGTCGCGGGTCGCCGGGTCGATGAACTCGTCGCGGACCTCGAGCAGCGCGCCGACCTCGCCGCCGCCGCGAAGCAGCGACGTCACGTCGACGAAACCCGCCCCGTGGTCGTAGCCGATCGCGACCGCGTTCGATTCGCCGGTCTGCGAGCGCAATTGCAGACGCGTCGCGTCGTAGCCGACGACGAGCGCCTGCCCCTTGCCGACGTACACGTTCAGGCTGCCGTCGGACTGCTCGACCGTATCCACGGATACGCGCTCCGACAGCTTGCGCAGCAGCTCGTCGCGCTTGTCGAGCAGGTCGTTCGGCGGCACGCCGCCGCCGCGGCCCTGCGCGTCGACGATCGCGCGGTTCAGCTCCGCGATACCTGCGGCGAGCTCGTTGATCTCCGTCACCGAGGCGCCGATGCGGCCGGTCACGATGGCACTCTGATCCTCGAGCCGCGCGTCGAGCTGGCGGAAGCGATCCGCGAGCGACTGCCCCTGCGCGATCAGCGCCTGGCGCGCGGCCGTGGAGGTCGGGTCGTTGCCGACGTCCTGCACGGCGGCGAAGAACTGCTGCATGGCCGATGCGAGCCCTGATTCGGCATCGCCGAGCAGGTTGTTGACCTGGCCCGCGAACTCCGCGAGCGTGCGCTGGTGCGCCTCGGCCGACGTGCGCATGCCGAGCCGGAGGTTCACGAACTGGTCGACGACGCGCTCCACGCCGTCGAGCTCGACGCCGCTGCCGATCGCAGCGAAGCCGGCCGTCTGCGGCGCGCGCGCGGCGAGGTCCAGCCGCTGCCGGCTGTAGCCCTCGGTGTTGACGTTCGCAATGTTGTGGCCCGTCACCTGCAGCGCGCGCTGCGCCGCCAGTAGCGCCGATACGCCGATGCCGAGTACGCCGCCTCCGCTCATGTTCCGTCTCCTGCGGGCGCGCGTCCGACCGCGGACGTGAGCCTCGTCACATCGTTATCGGCGGGGGCGGCCGCGGCTTGAGCCCGCCCGCCCGGCAATCCCCGCTCGACGATAGCCATGATCTTGTCCGCGTACCGCGGATCGGTGCTGTAGCCGCCGTCCTGCAGCGCCTCGACATAAGCGCGCGCGTCCTCGGCCTCGAGCGCGGCGCGGTAGCGCGTCTGCCCGCGCACCAGCGCGACGTAATCTTCGAAGCTTTCGGCCAGCGAGTCGTACGCGCGGAAGGCGTCGCGGCGGCGCTCCGGCACGCCGCCGACGAACTCGAGCGTCTGGACGCTGATGCGCCGGCCCGGCCAGCTCGACCCGGCCTTGATGCCGAACAGATTGAACGAGGACGCGCCGGAGGCATCGCGGATCATGTGCTCGCCCCAGCCGGTCTCGAGTGCCGCCTGCGCGATCAGGACCTCCGCGGGCACGCCGAGTCGCTCCGCGGCGCGGCGCGCGTACGGCCACGCATCGGCGACGAACCGCTCCGGCGAAGCCGGCACCGAAGCTCGCGGCTGGCCGCGCGTCGAAACCCCGCTCGCCGGCACCCGATGCGGGGAGCGCGGAGCCGCCGTGATCGCGCCGGCTTCGCGGTCCTTCCGGGTCGTCGGGCCGCCCGGCTCACCGGCCCTGGCCGGCATCGCGAACCGCAGCGCTCGCGCGGCCGGGTCAGCGCCGCCCGAGCGGGAGGCAGCCGGCGGCGCGTCGCCGAGCTGCCGCAGAATCGACTCGGCGAGCCCGATGCCGCGCCCTTGAGACAGCGTCAGCGCGAGCTGCCGGTCGTGCATGTCCTGCGCGAGCCGCAGACGGTCGTTGTCGACGAGCCCGCCGTCGATCTCGGCCGCGCCGCGCATCGAGCTCAGCACGAGGCTCAGAAACATCGACTCGAACTGCTGCGCGACGACTCGCCGCGCCTCGGGCGAATCCTGCGCCGCCTCGCGGCGCAGCGCCCCGAGACCGCCGAGATCGGTGAAGTTGAAGGCGGCATTGAGCTCCGCCGTCATCGTCCCGCTCCGCTGCGCCCGATGTCCTGCACGCCCCGCCCCGTCAGATCACGATCAGCTCGGCGCGCAGGGCGCCGGCGCGGTGCAGCGCCTCGAGGATCGCGACGAGGTCTCCGGGTGCGGCGCCGACGCTGTTGACGGCCTGCACGATCTCGTCGAGGGTCGAGCCCGGTCCGAACGGAAACATCCGTGATCCGCCCTGCTCGACCTCGACGTCGCTGCGCGGCGTCACGACCGTGACGCCGTCCGAGAACGGTCCCGGCTGCGACACGTCGAAGTTCTCGGTGATCGTCACGGTCAGGCTGCCGTGCGACACGGCCGCGGGCAGCACGCGCACGCTGCCGCCCATGACGACGGTGCCGGTGCGCGCGTTGACGATGACCCGCGCGGGCGGCGCGCCCGGCTCGAGCGTCAGGTTCTCGAGCGTCGACACGAACGCGACGCGCATGCCCGGATCGAGCGGCGCGCGCACGCGCACGGACGCCGCGTCGAGCGACTCCGCCGTGCCCGGCCCGAACGTGTCGTTGACGGCCTCCGCGAGCCGGCGCGAGCTCGTGAAATCGGCGCGATGCAGGTTCAGCGTCACGCTGTCGCCGAGATGAAAAGAGGAGCCGACCTCGCGCTCGACGGTGGCGCCGCTCGGGATGCGGCCGACGCTCGGCACGTTGACGGAGATCCGCGATCCGTCGCGGCCTTCCGCGCCGAAGCCGCCGACGACGAGGTTGCCCTGCGCGATGCCGTAGGTCTGACCGTCGGCGCCCTTCATCGGCGTCATCAGCAGGCTGCCGCCGCGCAGGCTCGTCGCGTTGCCGATCGAGGAGACGGTCACGTCGATCGTCTGTCCCGGCTTCGCGAACGGCGGCAGCTCGGCGTGAACCATGACCGCCGCGACGTTGCGCAGCTGCAGATTCGTCTCGGGCGGTATCGTGACGCCGAGCTGACCGAGCATGTTGCGCAGGCTCTGCGCCGTGAACGGCGCCTGCGTCGTCTGGTCGCCCGTGCCGTCGAGGCCGACCACGAGCCCGTAGCCGACGAGCTGGTTCGTGCGCACGCCCGCGACGGACGCAAGATCCTTGATGCGCTCCTGCGCGAGCGCGCCGGCCGCCGCGACGGCCGCGGCGACGGCCAGCAGCAGCCGCAGAAACGATGCCGCCCGGCGCACCGACGCGATTCCGCGCGCGAGCGGCGCGGCTCCCTTTATCAGCGGCGCTATCAGCGGCGCGCCGATCGCCGCTGCCCTCGCGCTCGCTGCCCGCCGCGCCATCAGAACGGCCACAACGGGCTGTTGAAGAAGCGGCTGAGCCAGCCCGGCGAGCTGCTGGCCGCGACGGTTCCGGTGCCGCCGTACGCAAGCTCCGCGCTCGCGATCTGCGTGGACAGCACGGTGTTGTCCGCGCGGACGTCGACGGGCCGCACGATGCCGCGCAGCCGGATGTACTCCTCGCCCTGGTTGATCCGCATCCACTTCTCGCCCTGCACGATCAGGTTGCCGTTCGGCAGCACGTCCGCGACGGTCACGGTGATGGAGCCTTCGAGCATGTTGCTCTGCGCCGCGTCTCCCTGGCCCTCGAAGCTGCGCGACGCGTCGACCCGGTTCTCGAGTATCGGCACGCCGTTGCGCGTCACGTCGCGGCCGAGCAGCGTCGGCGACGTCAGGTCGACGCTCGAGTCCTTGGACGTCGAGGCGTTCGCGGATTTCTGGGCCTGCGTGCGCTCGGCGAGCAGGACGGTCAGCACGTCGCCGACGCGGCGCGCCTTGTAGTCCTCGAAGAGCCCCTGCGCCGACGCAGGCTGATAGATCGCGCCGTGGTTCAGCTCGGCCGGCACGGGCGCGGCCGGCAGGGTCGCGCCGAAGCGCCCGTCGCTGCCGGGCTGCATCACGGGCGCGGACGCGCAGCCCGCGACGAGCGTAGCCGCGGCGACGACCGCCGCGGCCATCGGGCCGCCGGCGCGCGCTCTGTCGGAGAATCCGCTCATGACGCCCCTCATCGGCCGAGGTTGTTGTTCGCGAACTGCAGCATCTGATCCGCCGTCGAGATCGCCTTCGAGTTGATCTCGTACGCGCGCTGCGTCTCGATCATGTTCACAAGCTCCTCGACGGTGTTGACGTTGGAGCTTTCGAGCGAGCCCTGGATCAGCGTGCCGAGGCCCGTCGAGCCGGGCGAGCCGACCTGCGGCGCGCCGCTCGCGGCCGTCTCGATCAGCAGGTTGCGGCCCATCGCCTGCAGGCCCGCCGGGTTGACGAAGTCGGCGAGCTGCAGCGTGCCGACCTCGACCGGCGCCGCGGCGCCCGCGACCGTCGCGGACACGATGCCGTCCTCGCTGATCGAGACGTTCTGCGCGTTGCTCGGGATCTGGATGCCGGGCTGGATCTGGAGGCCGCCGGCCGTCACCAGCTGCCCGTCGCGGTCCACCTGAAAAGAGCCGTCCCGCGTATAAGCCATCGTGCCGTCGGCCATCAGCACCTGAAAGAAGCCGCGGCCCTCGATCGCGACGTCGAGCGCGTTGTCCGTCTGGACGAGGTTGCCCTGCGTGAACAGCTTCTCCGTCGCGACGGTGCGCACGCCGGTGCCGAGCATCAGGCCCGACGGCAGCTGCGAGTTCTGCGACGACTGCGCGCCGGGCTGGCGCACGTTCTGGTAGATCAGGTCCTCGAACACGGCGCGGCCCTTCTTGAAGCCGCTCGTGTTGACGTTGGCGAGATTGTTCGCGATGACCGATACGCGCGTCTGCTGCGCGTCGAGGCCGGTTTTCGCGATCCATAGCGTCTGGTTCATCTGTTGCTCACTCCCGGGCCGGGCTTCAGCCCAGCCTCATCAGCTCGGCGGAGGCTCTGTCGTTCTGCTCCGCGGTGTTCATCAGCTTGACCTGCAGCTCGAAGCTGCGCGCGTGCTGGATCATGTCGACCATGGCCGACACCACGTTGACGTTGCTGCCCTCGAGCGCGCCCGAGTGCAGCTGCACGTTCGCGTCGGCCGGCGGCAGCGCGCCGTCCGCCGTGCGCACGAGGCCGTCCTCGCCGCGCACCAGCTGCCCGGCCGGCGGGTTCACGAGGCGGATGCGCTCGACGACCGCGAGCGCCGCCGCGTCCTGCCCCTGCGGCCTGATGCTCAGCGTGCCGTCGGCGCCGATCTCGATCGCCTCGAGCGGCGGCAGCGCGATCGGCCCGCCGTCACCGAGCACGGGGTGGCCGCCGCGCGTCCTGAGCATGCCGAAAGCGTCGATCTCGAGATCCCCGGCGCGCGTATAGGCCTCGCCGCCGTCCGGCGCCTGGACCGCGATCCAGCCTTCGCCGTCGATCGCGACGTCGAGGTCGCGGCCCGTCGTCTGCAGCGGCCCGGGTGTCAGGTCGACGCCGTACCCTTGAGTCGTCGCATAGGCCCGCGCGGCCGCGTGGCCGGGCCCTTCGAGCCCGACGTGCCGGCTCGCGGCCAGCGTCGCGCGAAAGCCGGTCGTCGACGCGTTCGCGAGGTTGTGGCTCGTCACGGCCTGAGCCAGCTGCGCCTCGCGGGCGCCGGTCATCGCGACATAAACGAATCGATCCACGTACGCTGCTCCTCAACCGCGCGATCAGCGGATGTTGATGATGGTCTGCGTCACCGCGTCCGCCGTGCTGATGACCTGCGAGTTCGCCTGGAAATTGCGCTGCGCGGTGATCAGATTCACGAGCTGCTCGGCGATGTCGACGTTGGAGGCCTCGAGGCCGCCGGACTGCACGAGGCCGAAGTCGCCCTGCCCGGCCACGCCGTAGAGCGGATCTCCGGCCGCGAAGGTCTCCACCCACGCGTTGTCGCCGATCTGCTGCATCCCCTGCGGATTCGCGAAGCTCGCGACGGCCACCTGGCCGAGCGCGAGCGACTGGCCGTTCGTGAAGCGCGCGGACACGACGCCGCCTTCGTCGATGTCGACGCCCGTCAGCCGGCCGCTCGCGTAGCCGTCCTGGCGCAGAGCGTCGACGTTGTGGCCGCTGCCGTACTGCGTCGCGGACGTGAAATCGAACTCGATGTCGAGCGGCTCGGCGCCGTTCGTCGGCGCGAACGTTCCGAAGGCGATCGGCGCGGCCGGCAGCGTCAGGCTGCCGTCCGCCCCGAAAGCGAGCGGCTGCGCGGCACCGACCTGCGCGCCGTCGATCGCGAGATAGCTTTCCCAGCCGAGGCCGCCGGTTCCGCGAAAGAACAGCTCCGCCGTGTGCGATTCGCCGAGCGAATCGTAGACACGCATCGACGTCGTGAACTCGTACGTGGCCGGATCCGCCGCGTCGAACGGCACCGCGGACAAATCGGGCGAGCCTGCCGCGAGGTTGAACGCAGCCTCGACGCGCGTCGTCGCGTTGGGCGGCGCGTCGGTCGTCGCAAGGCGCAGGTCGCCGAGCGTGCCGGTGTTGAACGTGCCGTTCAGCTGATCCTGCACCGGATAGGCCTGCAGCCGCTTGCCGGAGGAGTTGACGACGTAGCCTTCGCGGTCGATCTGGAACGCGCCTTCGCGCGTGTAGCTGCGGTCGCCCGAGTCGTCCATGACGAAGAACCCGCGGCCGGACAGCGCCAGATCCATGTTGTTGCCGGTGAAATCGATGTTGCCCTGCGTGAACTGCTGCGTGACCGAGGACAGCTTGACGCCCGACCCGACCGCCGTGCGGCTGATGCCGGCATACGCGAGCGCATACACGTCCGAGAACTCGGCCCTCGACTGCTTGAAGCCGGTCGTTCCCGAGTTCGCGATGTTGTTGCCGGTGACGCGCAGATCCGCCGAGGCGGCATTGAGCCCGCTGAGGGCAGTACGAAATGGCATGTGATCAACTCCCTGGTCGAAAAGAAAAGGGGTCAGGGCCCTTTTCGGAGGAAAAAGGGGTCAGGGCCCTTTTGTTCGCGAAAAGGGCCCTGACCCCTTTAACCGCGTAAAAGGGCCCTGACCCCTTTTCCCGGGGATTCTGCGGAGGCGTTTTGTGCGACAGCGACATCAGTTGATGCCGCGCACGCGGTCGAGGTCGACGACGCCGAGACCGGTCACGGTCAGCGTGAAGCGGCCGCGGTCGCCCTTGGTGCTGACGCTTTCGACGCGGCCGGCCACGAGCACGTCGAGCGCGGCGGCTTCGCCGTCGATCCGCCCGCTCGCCCGAAGCTCGTAGAAGCCGGGTTCCGCCCGGCTGCCGTCCTCGAGCGCCCCGTCCCACCGGAACTCGGCCGTCGTGCCGTCCGCGGGCGGCTGCACGGGCAGCTCGCCGATCAGGCGGCCGTGCAGATCGAAAATCTCGACGGACAACTCGGTCGCGCCGTCCGGCACGTCGACGCGGCCGCGCAGGTCTCCGGACGGCGGCAGCCACGCTTCGCGCGCGGCGACGAGCACGTCGCGATCGACCAGCGACGCCGCCTGCAGCGTCTGCTGCCCGCGCACCGCGTCCGCGAGCTCGCCCAGCGTCTTCTGCATGTCCCCGATACCGGAGACCGTTCCGAACTGCGCGAGCTGGCCGAGGAAGTCGCCGCTCTCCATCGGCTTGAACGGGTCCTGGTTGCGCATCTGCGTGACCATCAGGTCGAGGAACTGCTCCTGCCCGAGCCGTCCTTCGTCGCCCGAAGCCTGCCGGCGCTGACCGAGCCCGAGATTTCCTACGAGGCTGGTGTCGATGTCGTTGGCCATCGTCGCTTACCCGGCCCGTCAGCGCTGCCCGAGCTGCAGCGTCCGCAGCATCAGCTGCTTGACCGTGCTCGCGACTTCGACGTTGTTCTGGTAGCTGCGGGAGGCGGACATCATGTCGGCCATCTGCTCGACCGTGTT
The DNA here is from genome assembly GCA_016927175.1 of Gammaproteobacteria bacterium. Taxonomy (GTDB): domain Bacteria; phylum Pseudomonadota; class Gammaproteobacteria; order Steroidobacterales; family Rariloculaceae; genus ZC4RG20. The sequence goes on from JAFGNC010000264.1 coordinate 19,783, forward strand.
GACGGCCGGCAGGAAGACATAGCCCTCCTCGTTGGCGAGAGGGTGTCCCGGCATGTGCTCGATCCGCGGCGGCCGGGCGCTCTCGACGACGCCGGCGACGCGGACGCCGCCGCCGGCGCCGTTCTGCTGCGCCAGCACCGCCGCGAACAGCGGCTGCCTCGCGCGGTAGACGCCTTCCGGCGTCGAGCTCGCGACGTCCGCGTTCGCGAGGTTGCTCGCGACCGTGTTCAGCCGCACGGACTGCGCGCTCAGCGCGGATCCGGAAATGTCGAAAATATTGAAGAGGCTCACTTCTTGTCTCCCGCGACTACTCGCCCCGCAGCGCTTTGCGCAACCCTTCGATGCGCCCTGCGAGAAAGTCGAGACTCGCCTGATAGCGGACCGCGGCTTCAGAGAACGCCGCCTGCTCCATCTGCGCGTCGACGGTGTTGCCGTCGAGCGAGGGTTCGTTCGGAACGCGGTACAGCAGCTCCGGCGTCGTGTCGGAGCCTGCCGGCAGGTGCCCGGCGTCGGTCGTGCGGAGCGAGCCGGCCGGGCGCGCCGCTCTGTCCGTCAGCGCCTCGCTCAGGGCGCTGCGAAAATCCACGTCGCGCGCCTTGTATCGAGGCGTGTCGGCATTGGCCATGTTGGCGGCCAGCGTCTCGAGCCGCCTGGCACCGATGGACAGCGCACGCGGATGAATTCCGAGCGCCGTATCGATCAGCTTGTTCATCGTGGATGCTCTGCCTCGGACGATCTTCCAGGC
>JAFGNC010000265.1 GCA_016927175.1 Gammaproteobacteria bacterium
CATAGCGCACCGCCGCGGCGGGCCGTGGAAGGTCGTCCGATCCGCAGCGCAAGGGGTCGGACAGGAGTCGCGCGCCCGAGAGTGCGCCGAGCATCGTATCGATGGTTGAATCGTCACTGCAACGCTTCGCCGAGGCGCCGCCGTCGGACGTATGCATCGTCCGGCTGTCGGCCATAGGCGATACGTGCCACACCGTGCCGGTCGTTCGCGCGATTCAGCGCGCGTGGCCCGAAACGCGTATCACGTGGATCATCGGCAAGGTCGAGCACGGCCTGATGCGCGGCCTCGAAGGGGTCGAGTTCGCCGTGCTCGACAAGAAGGCAGGAGCCGCGGGCTACCTGGACCTGCGTCGGCAGCTCCGCGGCCGCCGCTTCCCGCTGCTGCTCCACATGCACGCTTCCGCGCGAGCCAACATCGCGAGCCTGATGGCGGCTGCCGACGTGCGGCTCGGCTTCGACCGGGCCCGCGCGCGGGATTATCAATGGATCTTCTGCAACGCACATCTTCCGGCTACGCCGAGGGCGCACGTCATGGACGGCCTGTTCGAGTTCGCCGGGGCGCTCGGCATCGAGCGCGGGGAGCCGCGCTGGGACATCCCGGTCGATGCCGCGGACCGGGAATTCGCGGCGCAGGTCGTCGACCCCGCGCGGCCGACGCTGGTGATCAGCCCGTGCACGGGTCAGCGCTTCCGCAACTACAGAAACTGGCGCGTCGAATGCTATGCTGACATCGCCGATTATGCGGCGGAGCGCTACGGCGCCGACATCGTGCTGACGGGCGGAACGACGGACATCGAGCGGACCTACGCCGAGGGCATCGCCGGCCTCGCGAAGGTGGCGCCCAGGAACCTGATCGGGCAGACGACGCTGAAGCAGCTGCTCGCCGTCCTCGAGCGCGCCAGCGTCGTGCTGTGCCCCGACTCCGGCCCCGCACACATGGCGACGGCCGTGGGCACGCCCGTCGTCGGGCTTTACGCCACGTCGAACCGCCTGCGCACGGGCCCCTATTTCAGTCAGCATCTCGTCGTGGACAAGTATCCCGAGGCCGTTCGCAAGGAGTTCGGCCGCGGCGTCGACGAACTCCGCTGGGGTCGCCGCGTGCGCGACCCCGACGCCATGAGCCTGATCCGGCCTGCCGACGTCGTCGAAAAGCTGGATCTTGCGTTCGCCGAGCGCGGCATCGTGCCGCGGCCGGAGGCCGCGACGCCCGGCCCGCGGGCCGCCGACAGGACGTGAACCCGACACTGGAGCGACGATGACCATCGAGTACGCGCTGAAGAGCTTCAACGATGCGGCTCCGGAAGAGATCGAGGAGGCGCTCGAACGTTCGGAGGTGGTGTTCTTCGACCGCTGCCCCATCGAGCTGCCTCCGGAGGAGGATCTCGAGCTGCTGCGCGACGGCCTGCCCGGCGTCATGAAGGCGAAGAACGTCAGCTACCACCCGGAGTCGGACTCGGTGCCGCGTTTCGATGCGCCGCCGGAGATCCGCGAGCGTGTGGAGCGGATCCTGCGCACGCACGGGCAGCGGGTCGAGTCCTTTCTGCGCAGCGTGCTGCCCGACTACGTTCGCGGCTGGACGGTCGGCACGACGAGCTTCAGACCGATCGAGGAGCAGGGCCGCAAGCTCAAGCCCCGCTCCAGCAACGAGCTCGTGCACATCGACGCCGGAGCCTACGGGGCGACGAACGGCGCCCGGATTCTGCGCTTCTTCGTCAACGTGCACCCGGAGCGCGATCGCGTCTGGGGAACGAAGGGCGGCTTCCGCGACCTGATGGGAAGGCATCAGGAGCTGTGGGATGCCGCGCGCGCCGGCCGCAAGCGCGTGCCGGTCCGCAAGTCCCTGCTCGACTCGGCTTACAGCGGCCTGATCGGCGGCCTCGGCCGCGTCTACCCGCTCGCCAAGGTCGTGGACTCGAGCCCCTACGACCGCGCGATGCGCAGGATCCACAACCACATGAAGGAGGCGCCGAGCTTCCGCGACAGCCGCGAGGGCTACCGGGAAATCCGCTTTCCGCCGATGTCGGCCTGGATGGTATTCACGGACGGCATCAGCCATTCCGTGCTGCGCGGTCAGCACGCCTTCGTCACGACGCTGCTGGTGCCGCTCGAGAACTGCCGGCTGCCCGAGCTTGCGCCGTACCACATTCTCGAGGCGTCGCCGCCCGCCCGGGCCTCCGCGCCGGCCTGAGCGTCACAGTTCCCCGCAGGTCAACGGCTTCAGCGCCGCCGTGGCGGCGCTGCGGCGATGCCGCTATTCTTCGGGTACCGACCATTGCCGTTGCCGGCTCGCGCCGCGTGCGAGCGGGTCGCCCCGCCCTGCCGCGGGGCACCGAAAAACGATGCGCGGCAGCATTCGAAACCACCGGCGGAGAAAAATGACACCGACTGAAGCCCTGGCGTCCTGGGTCGCCGACAGCGACTACGACGCGATCCCGACGGACGTACGGCGCGAGGCGAAGCGCGCACTGCTGAATTACCTCGGTTGCGCGCTCGGCGGCAGCATCGAGCCGGCGCTCGACACGGCCGTCCGCGTGCTCGCCCCCTACTCCGGCCCGAAGACGGCGCAGCTGCTCGGCCGCGCCGAGGTGTTCGACCCGCTGCACGCCGCGCTGCTGAACGGCATCGGCTCGCACGTGCACGAGTACGACGACACTCTGCCGAAGAACTACATCCATCCGAGCCCGCCGGTCGCGTCGGCGCTGTTCGCGTACGCGGCGGCCAACCCGGTAGACGGCCGGCGTTTCGTTGAGGCGTTCGTCCTCGGGTTCGAGACGGAGTCGCGTGTAGGCAATGCCGTCTACCCCGCCCACTACGACGCCGGCTGGCACATCACGTCGACGGCGGGTGTCTTCGGCGCCGCGGCGGCCGTCGGGCGGCTGCTCGGGCTCACGTCGCGGCAGATGGTCTGGGCATTCGGGCTCGCCGCCACGCAGGCCGCGGGGATCCGCGAGATGTTCGGCTCGATGGCCAAATCTTTTCAGCCGGGGCGCGCCGCGCAGAACGGCTACACGTCGGCCCTGCTCGCGCAGGCGGACTTCACGGCCGGCGAGCGGGCGCTGGAAGGCCCGCGCGGCTTCGCGGCGGTCACGGCGCAGCGCTACGACCTCGACAAGATCACGGACGGCCTCGGCGAGGAATTCGATCTGCGCGTGAATGCATACAAGCCTTACGCCTGCGGGCTGGTCGTGCACCCGACGATCGACGGCTGCAGCCGGATCAGGGAGCGTCACCGCCCCGCCCCCGAATCGATCGAAGCCGTGCGGCTGCGCGTGGCGCCGCTGGTGCTCGACCTGTGCAACCACAAGACGCTGAACCGGGCGCTGCAGAGCAAGTACTCGATCTATCACGCGGCCGCCATCGGTCTCGCGCGCGGCAAAGGCGGCCTCCGGGAATTCACCGACGAGGCGGTTCGCGATCCGGTGCTGGCAAGGCTGCGTTCTCTGACGACGGCCACGCCCGACCCGGCAGTGACCGAGGATCAGGTGCACATCGAGGTGCAGCTCTCGAGCGGCGAGGTGCTCGAGCTGTTCGTGGAAGAATCGCTCGGCAACCTGCGGCGGCCGCTCAGCGACGAGCAGCTCGAGGAGAAATTCCGCGACCAGGCCGTGCTGGCGCTGCCGGCCGACGTCGTGGAGCGGGTCATCGACCAGTGCCGGCGGATCGATGAGCTCGACGACGTCGGCGAGCTGGTGCGCGCGACGGCACCGTCCACGGGCGGCGCGGCCGCCGGGGCGGCATGAAGCGGGCGCGGCGGATGCGGCGAAGGGTGCTGCTCGGCGCGCTCGCTGCGGCCGGCCTGCTCGCGGCGGGTTGCAGCGGAGGCGGCGGCAGCGGCGCCGGCGGCTCCGGCGAGGTGCGGATTCCGCTCGGCGCGGGCGGCGTCGGTTTCCTGCCGCTGTACATGATGCGCGAGCACGGTCTGATCGAGAAACACGCTCGGGCAGCGGGGCTCGAGGGCGTCGAGGTCCGCTGGATCGACATCGGCGGGCCGGCCGTCATGAACGATGCGCTGCTGTCCGGCTCGGTGGACTTCATCGCCGCCGGCCCCCCGGCGTTCCTGACGCTGTGGGACCGCACGCGCGGCAGCACCGACGTGCGCGGCGTCGCAGCGATGACGTCGCTGCCGATGTACCTGAACACGCGCGCCGAGCACCTCGACACGCTCGATGACGTGACGGAGACCGACAAGATCGCGCTGACGGCCGTCAAGGTGTCCATCCCGGCGCTGATCATGCAGATGTACGCGCGCGAGCGATACGGCGACGCGCAGCTCGACCGCTTCGACAAGTACACGGTCACGATGACCCACCCGGACGGTGTCGTCGCACTGCTGACCGGCTCGGGCGGGATCAGCGCGCACTTCACGTCGCCGCCTTTCCACCAGCGCGAGATCTCCGACCCGAGCGTGCGCACGATCATGAGCTCCGACGACGTGATGGGCGGCTCGACGACGTTCACGATGCTGTCGACGACGTCCGGCTACCGCGAACGCAACCCCGACGTCTTCGCCGCCGTGCTGGCGGCGCTCGAGGAGGCCAACGGGATGATTCGCGACGACCCCGCGGCCGCCGCCGAGGTCCTGCGCGCCGCCGATGCCGGCGCGGGCTTCGAGACGGAGGAGCTGACAGGCATGCTGGACGACCCGGCCATCCGTTTCACGACGACGCCGGAGAACGTGATGAAGTACGCCGAATTCATGCACGACATCGGCTCGATCCGTAACCGGCCCGAGTCCTGGCGCGACCTGTTCTTCCCGGAAATCCATGAGTCGCCCGGCAGCTGACACCGCGGGCGAATCGCGCCGCGGCACCGTGACGAGCGAGGAGCGATGACCGCCGACGACTCCGCCCTGCTGTCCGTACGAAGCGTCACGCTGCGGTACCGGACACGCGATCAGCTGATCACCGCCACGTACCGCGTCAGTTTCGACGTGCTGCGATCCGACCGATTCGTCGTCCTCGGCCCTTCCGGCTGTGGCAAGTCGACGCTGCTGAAGGCGGTCGGCGGCTTCATCGAGCCGCTCGAGGGAGAGATCCTGCTGAACGGCGCGCGGATCCGCTCGCCGGGGCCGGATCGGGTCATCGTCTTCCAGGAATTCGACCAGCTGCTGCCGTGGAAGACGATACGCGACAACGTCGCGTTCGCGCTGACGGCGAGCGGCAAGCTCCGGCGGCGCGACGCCGCTGAACGAGCCGAGCATTTCCTCGAAAAGGTGGGGCTGACCAAGTTCGCGGCGAGCTATCCGCATACGCTGTCGGGCGGCATGAAGCAGCGGGTCGCGATCGCTCGCGCGATGGCGATGGAGCCGGACATCCTGCTGATGGACGAGCCGTTCGCGGCGCTCGACGCGTTGACGCGCGAGAAGATGCAGGAAGAGCTGCTGCAGCTGTGGGAGGACACTAAATTCACGGTGCTGTTCGTCACGCACTCGATCCCCGAGGCCGTGCGCATCGGCAACCGCATCCTGCTGCTCAGCGCCCACCCGGGGCAGGTCAAGGCAGAGATCAACAGCACCGGAGTCGACACGGTCGGCGCCGACGGAAGGCCCTTGACGACGCGCATTCAGGACATGCTGTTCGACCGCGTCGTCGAACAGGAGGCAATAGAGCATGGCCAGCACGCGAGCGGCGGCACGCCCTGAAGTCCACAATTCCGTCACGACGACGGGCCTCGACGTCGTCGAGCAGCCGCTGGGCGGCTGGGCGCGGCTGTACGAGAATGCCGCGCTGCGCAAGGCAGTGCTGCTGATCGTGCTGGCGCTGATCTGGGAGCTGTACGCCCGCTGGCTCGGCAATCCGCTGCTCTTCCCCACGTTCACGGCGACGCTCGATGCGCTTTTTTCCGGTCTCGCGTCCGGCGAGCTGCCGAGCGCCGCCGCCTACACGATATCGCTGCTGCTGAAGGGTTACGTGGCCGGGCTCGCGCTCGCGGCACTGCTGACCGCGTTCGCGAGCGCCACACGCATCGGCGCCGATCTGCTCGAGACGCTGACGGCCATGTTCAACCCGCTGCCGTCGATCGCGCTGCTGCCTCTGGCGCTGATCTGGTTCGGGCTCGGCGACGGCAGCGTGATCTTCGTGCTGATCCATGCGGTGCTATGGTCCGTGGCGCTGAACACGTTCGCCGGATTCAAGGCGCTGAGCCCGACGCTGAAAATGGTCGGGCACAATTACGGCCTGTCGCGGCTCGGCTATATCGGCCGGATACTGATCCCGGGGGCGTTTCCGAGCATCCTGACCGGGCTGAAGATCGGCTGGGCCTTCGCTTGGCGGACGCTGATCGCGGCGGAGCTGGTTTTCGGCGTCAGCTCGGGCACCGGCGGCCTCGGCTGGTACGTGTTCGAGAACAAGAACCAGCTGCTGATCCCGGAGACGTTCGCAGGTCTCCTGACGGTCATCGTGTTCGGCCTGCTCGTCGAGAACCTGATCTTCCGCAGCATCGAGAACCGGACGGTCAAGCGATGGGGCATGCAGAGCTGATCTTGCCGGTGTTGGGCAGGGGTGCGGGATCTTCCATGCGCCGCCGGCGCAATCACGTTCCGAAGTCGCGTCCGCTGTTTTCTCATGCAGGCCTGTCGAAGCGCGCGCGACGCGCGCGGCGGCAAGGAAGGAACCGATGAACTGCGAGAAGCTCGCCGGAGCGGTTGCGGCCGCGGCACTCGCGTTTACCGCTGCGTGCGCCGACGGCGGTTCGGCCGGCAGCGCCGATGTCGCGGCGCTCGCCGCGCGCGTGCAACGCCTCGAGGACGACGCCGCGATCCGGAAGGTGCAGGCGAAGTACGCACACTACCTGTTCACGCAGCGCTACGACCGGATCTTCGCCGAGACCTTCGCGCAGAATCGCGACGACGTC
>JAFGNC010000266.1 GCA_016927175.1 Gammaproteobacteria bacterium
GGCGATCCGCGGGGCGACGCCGCTGAACTACAACCACTTCAAGATTCCGCTGCTGCAGAATCTCGTGACGCGGGCGATCCGCGATGCGTGACGCGGTCGCTCCGAGGGATAGGGGCCGCAGGACCGGAAGCCGAAGGGTGAGACGCGTACATGGAAATTTTTCGCGTGAGCCGTGACGTATACGGCAGGGAAGTGCTGCAAGGGATGTCCTGGGACCTGCTGTGGGTGTTCTTTGCCGCCGGAATCGCTTTCGTATGCCTGCACGCGCTGTACAGCTGGCTGCTCGCGCCAAAGCGCCCGGTAAGCCGTCAGACGCGCTGACCGGGATCATCCGGCAATGAGCGCGACGACGACGGCTTCCGCCGGCGAAGCCAGAACCTCCCGGATCGTGAGGCATGCGCTCGCCGATCGTCTCTTCCACTGGATCAACGCGGCGAGCGTGCTGACGCTGCTCGGCACCGCGTTCCTGCCGATCATGGGCTATCAGTTTCCGTGGGTAACTGCCCACTGGATCGCCGGAATCGTCATGATCGCGGCGATCGCCTTCCATGTCGCGCGCTCGCTGCTCGCGCAGAATCTGCGTTCGATGCTGATAGGTCCCCGGGATCTCGCAGATCTGACGGCGATCACGAAGTGGAACCTGCGTGTCAGCGGCGATGCGCCGCCGAAGCCCGGCAAATATTCCCTCGCGCAGAAGCTGATTCATCTGCTTTTCGCGCTCGTGCTGATCGCGGCCGCCGTGACCGGCGCGCTGATGCTCGTGCGTATCGACACGCCGTGGTGGGAGCGCGACCCGTACTGGCTTTCGGAGACGACATGGGGCGTCGTCTACGTGATCCATGGTCTCGCAGCGCTGCTGCTCGTGACGATGGTCATCGCACATGTCTACTTCGCCCTGCGGCCCGACAAGCTGCTGTTCACGCGCTCGATGATCCGGGGATGGATCACGCGGGAAGAATACGAGACCCATCACGACACCAACCGCTGGCAGGTAAAGGAATGAGCGAGCCGGAATCCGCGCCCAAATCCGATCTCGACGCGCGCGTCGAAGCTATCGAATCCGGCTACGAGTTCCTGTTGGCCTATGCGGCGCAGGGCCGCGACACCGACAGGGGCGCCGGGGCGGGCCGCAACGTGCGGGAATTTCTCGAGAGCATGGAGAAGGCTCTCGACGGCGTCGGCACCACCGTCAGAACGTGCTTCGTGGAGCGGGGCGGCGACGACGCTGCAGTCGGCGCGGCCTTCCTCGACGCGGTGGAGCGCGACGCGGAGACGGCGCGCGCCGCTGTGCGGCTCGTTCTGGCCCAGCCCGACATCAGCTCTCAACTCATCGACAACCTCAACGCCTCGATCCATCTCCGCGCGCTGCTGACGGACCTGTTTCTCGTCGACGAGGCTCTGAAGGTCGGGCGGCGCTGACGGGGATACCACGGGCCGGCGGGCGGCGCACGGTTGCGGCGCCGCAAACGATTTGGCTATGCTCCTGCGCGTTTCCGCGCAGCACACAAACAGAAGGACTCAAATGAATAAGACATTCATGGGCAGGATTGCATCGATCGGGGCGGTTGCCGCCCTCGGGCTGACCGTCGCCGGCTGCCAGGGCGGAGGGGAGGCAGAATTGGAGGACACGCCCGAGGCCCAGGCGTTCCTTTTCCGTCAGGCCGTCATGCGCGTCATCGCGCAGAAGATGGTTCCGCTCGGCGGCATGGCGCGGGGCGAGGTGCCCGTCGACGAGGAGCTTTTCACGAAGTCCGCCACGGATCTCGAGACCATGGCGGGGATGGCGACCGAAGGGTTCATGCCGCAGGGCATCCCGAGCGGGAGCCGCGCGCTGCCGGCCATCTGGGAGAACTGGAGCGACTTCGAGCAGAAGGCGCAGGACTTCCAGCAGGCGGCCCAGGCGCTCGCCGACGCCGCCGAGAGCGGCGGCTTCGAAGCCGCAAAAGACCTCGTGCAGCCGGTTGCGCAGACCTGCGGCGGCTGCCACAGGACCTACCGCGAGCGCGAGGAGTAGTCCGCGCGCCGGCGCCCGAAGCGCCGGCAGGCGATGCCTCGATGCCGGGGCGCCGCCTGGTACCTGCACGTACAGCCGCTGCGCCTGCAGCGGCTGCTTCTACTGCACGGTGCCCTTGCGCTGAAAGACGGCGCGGTCGGCCGAGCGGATCACGAGGTCGAGCCGCTCGGCGTCCCGCACGACCGTGACCGGCACGTCGACGCCGGCGCTGCCGAGGCTCCACACGTGCCGGAACATGCTGGCGAGACCTTCGACGGGCTCGTCCTGCACGCCGACGATCAGGTCTCCCGGCTTCAACCCCGCCTTGTCCGCCGGGCAGTTCCGGTAGACGCCGACGACCGTCAGCTGATCGTGCTCGTCGTGCACCAGCACGCCGAGCCACGGCCGCGGCGGCGCGACGCGCCGGCCGAACTGGCAGATTTCGTCGACGAACGGCGTCAGCAGATCGATCGGCACGAACATGTTGACCGTAGCGATCTCGTCGCCGATCTCGAACCCCTGGATCACCAGCGAGCCGAGCCCGCACAGCTTGCCGTTCATGTCGAGCAGCGCGGCGCCCGACCAGCTGTCGTGGGGCGGCGCGGTGAAGACCGCCTCTTCCAGCAGATATTCCCAGCGGCCGGCAAACTCCTGTTTCGCAACGACGCGCGCATCGAGCCCGGTGTCGCCGGCGTTGCTCGTCAGGACCGCGACCTCGTCCCCCACGGACAGGGACGCCGCCGAGCCGATGTCGATCGTGGGACCCTCGAGCGGCAGCGTCGGCTTCACGAGGCCGAACCCGCTGTCGTAGTCGTAGCCGACGACGAACCCGGGGACGGTGAAGCCGTCGCGCGAGCCGATCCACACCGTATCGGCCTCGTTGACGACGTAGCCGATGGTCGCGATCAGGCCGTCGCCGCGAATCCGCACGCCGTGCCCGACCCGCTCGGTGCCGAGCAACCCGGCGCTCATGGCGTCGTCCGGTACTCGCGCTTTGATGGAGACGATGGCGTCGTAGGTGGGAGTCACGTGCCGGGGCGAATAGCTCATCGACGTATGGTAGCGTTGCGAGGCATCAAACCCCAACGCCGGCCGGCGGCCGGCGAGCCTGCCACAGCTGCAGCGGCGCCTCCGTCGCCCGCCGTGCAAGGAACGTTCGCAACCTCGTGGTGTCGATTCAAAGACACGCGAGTGGCGCGTGCTGCTTCCGCATCCGTTCGACCTTAAGAAAAATCAGGGATAAAGCGATGTTACGGCCGACATTGGACAACTGGACCCTATGGCATAATGGCTCACTTGCTTTCCCACCCCGAACCCCGTTGGTCGACGCATGAAGTACGTACTGCTGCTCGTCCTGGCTTTGGCTGCCGTCGCGGGCGGTGTCTGGTACGTGACGCGCGATGGCGGGGAGCCGACGCAGGCGGGCGCTTCGGCCGGGGGCTTCGGCGGCAGGCAGGCGGAAGTGCCGCTGGTTTCGGTCGAGCCGGTACGTCGTGACACGCTTACCGAGACGGTGGAGGCGATCGGCACGGCCCTCGCCGA
>JAFGNC010000267.1 GCA_016927175.1 Gammaproteobacteria bacterium
CCCTCGGTGACGCCTTGCGCCGCCCGGAAACGAGGCACGAGCGCCGGCACCGAGCCGGCCCAGCCGTCCCATTCGGCCCCGAAGATGCCGCGCAGCTTGCGGTCCTCGTACTCGATCGCCGGAGGGTAGTAGAACCAGAAAAACAGTGCGGCGAGCGGCAGCGCCCACCAGTGGCCGTTCGCGATGCCGAGGCCGACGACGACCAAGATGTTGCCGGTGTAGAGCGGATGGCGGACGAGGGCATAGGGTCCCGTGCGGGCGAGCTCGGTGTTCTTCGTGATGAAGCCGCTGGCCCACAGGCGCACGAGCGTGCCGAGCACCGCGAGCGGCGCTCCGATCGCGACGAGCCGTACGGTCGGCTCGGCCGTCGCGGCGAAGACGAAGATCAGCAGCACGCCGAGGAGCTGCCGGGAAACCTCGTGGTACCGCAGCTCGCGCACGGCGCGGCCGATCGTGCTGGTCGGCGGTAAGTCTTTGGTTCTATGTGACATTCTTACGATCGTGCCCTCGTCGTCGACTCGTGCCGCTACGCGGTCGCGAACGCTTCCCGCGTCAGGTTTCTGCACCCGCCGGCCTGCACGACGACGTCGTCCTCAATGCGGATGCCGCCATAGGGCAGCAGCCGCTCGACCGCGTCCCAGTCGACGCCGGCTCGGTCGGGGGCCGCCATTGTGCGCAAAAGGGACGGAATAAAGTAGAGCCCGGGTTCGATCGTCACGACGAAATCCGTCTCGAGGGTACGGGTCAGGCGCAGATACGGATGCTCCGGCGGCGCGGGACGTTCGCCTCCCGCGGGTTCCGCCTGCCGGCCGCCGGCGTCGTGAACCTGCAGGCCGAGCAGATGACCGAGCCCGTGCGGCAGGAACACTCGCGTCAGCCCGCGCGCATGCGCCTCGGCGGCGCCGCACTTCACGATCCCGTGCTCGGCCAGCACGCCGGCGAGCAGCTCGTGCGCGCGCTCGTTCAGCGCGACGAAGTCGACGCCGCCGCGGACCTCCCCGCAGATCGTCTGCTGCAGCGACTCCATCGACGCGATCAGGTCGCGGAACTCGCCGGCGTGGCGCGACCACGTACGCGTGACGTCGGAGGCATAGCCGCTCTTCTGCGTGCCTGCGTCGATCAGGAACGATGCGCCCCGCTCGGGCGGCTCCATCGCGAGGTGCTGGTAATGCAGCACTGCGGCATGGCGATCGAGGGCGACGATCGCGTTATACGGCAGCTCCGACTCGCGCTGGCCGGCGGCCGTGCAGAAATGCTGGTGCAGCTCGAACTCCGTCGCGCCGCCGAGGAACGCCTGTGCCGCCGCCAGATGGCCGCGGGCGGCCATTGCCGACGCGCCCGCGAGGCACTCGACCTCGTAGGCGCTCTTGCGCGCGCGCGCGAAGTCGAGCGGATTCAGCAGCGCCCGGTCGTCGACGCTCGCGAACAGGTCGGCAGCGCCGGCCGGGTCGCCGATCGCGCCGAGCCTGCCGTCGAGCGCCGTCAGCGCCCGCCTGACGTCCTGCTCGCTCCGCGCGAGCGTCACGTCGAAGTGCTCGACCCAGAACCCGGCCGGATCGGCCGGCGGCGCGTGCCAGAAATCCTCCGGCTGCAGGTAGATCAGCGAGGGCCTCTCGCCCGGCCGGAACGCGATGACCGAGCCGGGCGCGCGCGTCAGCGGCACCCACGCCTTGAAGTACGGCTCCGCCTTGAACGGATAAGTCGAATCGTCGCGCGCTACGGTCAGCTCGCGCCCGGAGAAGATGCAGACGCCGTCGAGGCCCGCGGCCTCGAGCGCATCCTCGAACCGTGCGGTCAGGATCGCCGCGTGCTCCGCGTAAAGCGGCGCCAGTCGGTCGTCTGCCGCACGCGAGTCTGATCGGAGTGTCTGGTCCATGTCGGGGTGTCGGCGGCCGGCCGCCGGGCCTCGGGCGGGTTCGATCTTGCCTGCGTTCTCGGGAATAATAGTCGCCCCTCGCGCACCGGATAAACCCTTTCAACCGCGCAGGGCCCGCTGACGCTTCTATTGGGGATCGAACGAATGGAAACCGTGCTGACCGGCATCACGACGACCGGCGCGCCGCACATCGGCAACTACGTCGGTGCGATCCGACCGGGGGTCGCCGCGAGCGCGGATCCCGGCACGCGCTCGTTCTTTTTCCTGGCCGACTACCACTCGCTGGTCAAGGGCCGCGATCCGGACAGGATGGCGCGCTCGACGCTCGAGATCGCTGCGGCGTGGCTCGCGTGCGGCCTCGATCCGCAGAAGGCCGTGTTCTACCGGCAATCCGACGTGCCGGAGATCATGGAGCTGACGTGGATCCTGACGTGCATGACGGCGAAAGGCCTGATGAACCGGGCCCACGCGTACAAGGCGGCCGTCGCCGACAACGAGGCGGCCGGCGATCGCGACCCGGACAAGGGCATCACGATGGGCCTGTTCTCGTACCCGATCCTGATGGCGGCCGACATCCTGATGTTCAGGACGAGCAAGGTGCCGGTCGGCGCGGATCAGATCCAGCACGTCGAGATGGCCCGCGACATCGCCGCGCGTTTCAACCACCACTACGGCGAGACGTTCGTGATGCCGGAGGCCGTCGTCGGCGAGACGTCGGCGGTGCTGCCGGGGCTCGACGGCCGCAAGATGTCGAAGAGTTACGACAACACGATTCCGCTGTTCGCGCCGGAGAAGCGCCTGCGCAAGCTGATCATGAAGATCAAGACGAACTCGCAGGAGCCCGGCGAGCCGAAGGATCCCGACCAGAGCACGCTGTTCTCGATTTATCGCGCGTTCGCGACGCCCGAGGAGACCGCCGAGATGCGCGAGCGCTACGCCGCCGGCATCGGCTGGGGCGAAATGAAGCAGGCCCTGTTCGAATACGTCAACGGCCAGCTGGCCGACGCGCGCGGCGAGTACGAGCGGCTGATCGCATCGCCCGACCACGTCGAGAGGACGCTGCGGGCCGGCGCGCAAAGGGCGCGAGAGGTCAGCCGGCCGTTCCTGGCGGAAATTCGCCACGCCGTCGGCGTGCGGCCGCTCGGCTGACGGACGGCGCTCATCCGGCGCTCTTGTCCCGAGCGGCCCGCGGAGGCCGCGCCGCGCCGTCGTCGCGAAGCAGCGTGCGCAGCCACTGGCCGGTGTGCGAGCGATCGACCGCCGCGACGTCCTCCGGCGTGCCGCAGGCGATGATCTCACCGCCCCCGGTGCCGCCTTCCGGGCCCAGATCGACGATCCAGTCCGCCGTCTTGATCACGTCGAGGTTGTGCTCGATGACGACGATGGTGTTGCCCTGATCGCGCAGCCTGTACAGAACCTCGAGCAGCTGGGCGATGTCCTGGAAGTGCAGCCCCGTGGTCGGCTCGTCGAGGACGTACAGCGTCGAGCCGGTGCTGCGCTTGGACAGCTCCTTGGCGAGCTTGATGCGCTGCGCCTCGCCGCCCGACAGCGTCGTCGCGTTCTGACCGAGCCTGATGTAGGAGAGCCCGACCGCCATCAGCGTGTCGAGCTTGCCGGCGATCTGCGGCACGTTGCGAAAGAACAGCGCCGCCTCCTCGATCGTCAGCTCCAGCACCTCGTGGATGTTCTTTCCCTTGTACCGGATATCCAGCGTCTCGCGGTTGTAGCGCTGCCCGTGGCAGGTATCGCAGGGCACGAATATGTCCGGCAGGAAGTGCATCTCGACCTTGATCACGCCGTCGCCCTGGCAGGCTTCGCAGCGTCCGCCCTTGACGTTGAAGCTGAAGCGCCCCGGCGCATAGCCTCGCGAGCGTGCTTCCTGCGTCGCGGCGAAAAGCTCCCGGACCGGGGTGAAGACGCCCGTGTAGGTCGCGGGGTTCGATCGCGGCGTGCGGCCGATCGGGCTCTGGCTGATGTCGATGACGCGGTCGACGTGCTCGAGCCCCTCGATGCTCTCGACCGGCGCCGGATCATACGACGTCTTGTTGATCTTCTCGGCCGCCGAGCGGAACAGCGTGTCGTTGATCAGCGTGCTCTTGCCGGAGCCCGATACGCCGGTCACGCACGTCATCAGGCCGATCGGAATTTCGACGTCGACGCTCTTCAGGTTGTTGCCGGCCGCGCCGCGCACGCGGATCACCGTCTGCGGGTCGAACGGCCGGCGGCGGTCGGGCATCGGGATCTGCCGGCGGCCGGAAAGGTACTGGCCCGTCAGCGACGTCGGGTTCGCGCGGATCTCCTCGGGCGTGCCCTGCGCGACGATCTGGCCGCCGTGCGATCCCGCGCCGGGACCGAGGTCGACGACGTAATCGGCCGCCAGGATCGATTCCTTGTCGTGCTCGACGACGAGCACCGTGTTGCCGAGATCGCGCAGGTGGATCAGCGTGTCGAGCAGCCGTGCGTGGTCGCGCTGATGCAGGCCTATGGACGGCTCGTCGAGAATGTACATCACGCCGACGAGACCCGAGCCGATCTGGCTCGCGAGGCGGATGCGCTGCGCCTCGCCGCCCGACAGCGTATCGGCGCTTCGGTCGAGCGTCAGATAACCGAGACCGACGTCGACCAGGAACCGGAGTCGGTTGTTGATCTCGGCCACGATCTTGTCGGCGACCTCGCCGCGCCATCCCGCGAGCTTCAGCCGGCTGAAGAATACGAGCGCCTCGCCGACGCCGAGCGCGCTCAACTCGGGCAGAGCTCTGTCCTCGACGAACACGTTGCGCGCGGCCGCGTTGAGCCGGGTGCCGCCGCAGGCCGCGCACTGCTGCACGCTCTGGTACTTCGAGAGCTCGTCCCGCACCGCGCTCGACTCGGTCTCCTGATAGCGCCGCTCCATGTTCGGGATCACGCCCTCGAAGCGGTGGTGCCAGCGGTTCTCGTTGCCGCGGCCGTTCGTGTAACGGAACAGGATCTGCTCGTCGCCGCTGCCGAAAAGCAGGACCTGCCGGATGCCCTCCGGCAGCGATTCGAACGGCTGCTCGACGTCGAACCCGTAGTGAGCCGCGAGCGACTTGATCAGCTGGAAGTAGTACGGATTGCGATGATCCCAGCCGCGGATCGCGCCGCCGGACAGCGACAGACCCGGGTGGCGCACGACGCGATCGGGGTCGAAGAACCGCCGCACGCCGAGCCCGTCGCAGTCGGCGCACGCGCCGATCGGGTTGTTGAACGAGAACAGCCGCGGCTCGAGCTCGGTGATGCTGTAGCCGCATTCCGGGCAGGCGAACCTGTTCGAGAACACGAGCGTCGCCGCGTCCCCCTCCATCGCCGCCGCGTGCGCCACGCCGTCGCCGAGCGTCAGAGCCGTCTCGAAGGATTCCGCGAGGCGCTGCTCGAGGCCGGAGCGGACCTTGATCCTGTCGACGACGACCTCGATGTCGTGCTTCTTCCTCGGGTTCAGCTTGGGCGGATCGTCTAGCTCCACGATGCTGCCGTCGATTCGCGCGCGCACGAAACCCTGCCCCCGCAGCGCCGCGAGCGCTTCGTTGTGCTCGCCCTTGCGCGACTTGACGACCGGCGCGAGCAGCATGACCCGCGTGCCCTCCGGCAGCGCGAGCACCTGATCCACCATCTGCGACACGCTCTGCGCCTCGAGGACGGCGCCATGCGCCGGGCAGCGGGGCACTCCGGCGCGGGCAAACAGCAGGCGAAGGTAGTCGTGGATCTCGGTGACGGTGCCGACGGTCGAGCGCGGGTTGTGCGACGTCGATTTCTGCTCGATGGATATCGCCGGCGACAGGCCCTCGATATGGTCTACGTCGGGCTTGTCCATCATGGACAGGAACTGCCGGGCGTACGCCGACAGGGACTCGACGTAGCGGCGCTGGCCTTCGGCGTACAGCGTGTCGAAGGCGAGCGAGGATTTCCCGGACCCGGACAGGCCGGTAAACACGATCAGGCGATCCCGGGGGAGATCGAGATCGACGTTTTTCAGGTTATGGGTCCGGGCGCCGCGAATCTGGATCTGGTGCATCGACATCGGCGGGGGAGGCGTGCTCGGGGCAAACGACAACTATACTTCGCGCCGAAACGGCGGCGCAAAACCGCGTTTGGCGGCGGTCGAAGACCGGGTCCGAGATCAGGTCAGGATCCCAGAACTGGACGAAGACCCTTCGTTTCTCGATGCGGAGGAGGGCGCGGTCTCGAATGCCGCTGTGCGAGACACGCCGGAAATCGCATCCCTGCGGCTCGTCTTCGGGCATCCTTGCCCTCAGACGGTCTCGCACAGCGGCATTCGAGCCCGCACCCTCCGTCACGGTTCACCGCGGCCTTTGGGCTCCGCACCCGCGCGGCGCCGCTGCCGTTGGGCTCCGCACCACCAGCCGCGATGCGGGCGACAGGTGCTACCGCCGACGCCAGACCTCGTCCGATTTCGGGGCGCTGGCGCCAGTAACGGCGGGTGTGATCGCCGGAGGCTCGGCGTACAATGCCGCGGAAACGGCGGGTCCCTCGGCTGGGCCCGGCTTTCCATCCCTTCAGCAGGAGCTTCCATGGCGAGAGGCATCAACAAAGTCATTCTGGTCGGCAACCTCGGCGCCGACCCGGAAACACGGTACATGCCGAGCGGCAGCGCCGTGACCAATCTGAGGCTCGCGACGACCGATTCGTGGAAGGACAAGGAAACCGGCGAGCAGCAGGAGCGCACCGAATGGCACAACGTCGCGATGTTCGGCCGCCTCGCCGAGATCGCCGCCGAGTACCTGAAGAAGGGGTCGCAGATCTACGTCGAGGGACGCCTCCGCACCCGCAAGTGGCAGGATCGGGACGGCAACGACCGCTGGACCACCGAGATCGTCGCGAACGAGATGCAGATGCTCGGCGGGCGGCCCGGTTCCGGCGCGCCGGCATCCCGCGGCAGCCAGGAGCAGGGCGCCCCGGCGCCGGCCGGTCCGCCCGGCGAGGACTTCGACGACGACATCCCGTTCTAGCCGGTGCCGGGTGGCGCCGGGCGCGCCGGCGCCGCCCGGACTTACCGGCGGTGGAAACGGCGCAGGGCGTGCGCTAGGCTTTCCGGCTTTCCCCGCTCGGCAAGAGGTCGTCCCGTTGCCGGACCGCTTTTTCATTCAGACTTTCGGCTGCCAGATGAACGAGTACGATTCGGCCAAGATGGCCGACGTGCTGGCCGACGAGCTCGGCGCGGCCGCGGCCGACGGGCCCGATGACGCGAACATTCTGTTGCTGAATACCTGCTCCGTGCGCGAGAAGGCGCAGGAGAAGGTGTTCTCGCTGCTCGGCCGCTGGCGCCAGCTCAAGGCCGGGAATCCGCGCACGATCATCGGCGTCGGCGGCTGCGTCGCGAGCCAGGAGGGCGAGGCCATACTGAAACGGGCGCCGTTCGTCGACGTGGTGTTCGGCCCGCAGACGCTGCACCGGCTCCCCGAGATGATTACGCAGGTTCGCTCCGGGCGGCCCGCCGTCGTGGACGTGTCCTTCCCCGAGATCGAGAAGTTCGACCGGATCCCGGAGCCGCGGAGCGCGGCCTGCACGGCCTTCCTGTCCGTCATGGAGGGCTGCAGCAAGTACTGCACTTTCTGCGTCGTGCCGTACACGCGGGGCGAGGAGATCAGCCGCCCGCTCGACGACGTGATCGCCGAAGCCTTCCGCCTGGCGGAGCTGGGGGTCAAGGAGATCAACCTGCTGGGCCAGAACGTCAACGCCTATCGGGGCGCGACGTACGACGGCGGCGTGGCGGATCTCGCGACGCTGATCCACTACGTTGCGGCCATAGACGGGATCGAGCGCGTGCGCTTCACGACGTCGCACCCGGCCGAGTTCGACGACTCGCTGATCGAGGCCTACGGCTCCGTCCCGGAACTGGCAGGGTTTCTGCATCTGCCGGTTCAGAGCGGCTCCGACCGCGTGCTCGCGCTGATGAAGCGCGGCTATACCGCGGCGGAGTACGTCCGCAAGATGGAGAAGCTGAAACAGGTGCGGCCCGGAATCTCGATCTCGTCGGATTTCATCGTCGGCTTCCCGGGCGAGACGGAGCGCGATTTCGAGCAGACCCTGCAGCTGATCCGCGACGTCGGTTTCGACCAGTCGTTCAGCTTCATCTACAGCGCCCGCCCCGGCACGCCGGCCGCCGCGCTCGGCGGGGAGCTGCCGCGGGAAGTGACGCAGAGCCGGCTCGAGCGCCTGCAGGCGCTCGTCAACGAGCAGGCCGCCGCGATCAGCCGCGGCATGGTCGGTTCGGTGCAGCGCGTGCTGGTCGAGAAGGGCTCGAAGCGTTCGGCTCGCGAGGTCGCGGGACGCACGGAAAACAACCGCTGGGTCAACTTCGCCGGCGGTCACAAGCTCGTCGGGCAGTTCGTCGACGTGCGGATCACCGAGGCCATGCCGAACTCGCTGCGCGGCCGCATCGCTGCGGGGACGGCGCATCAGTCCGTTGCCTGACAGCGCGACATCGGAGCACCGCGTAGAGCTGCTGCTGGTCCCGGACGACCATCAGCGCCTCGCGCAGCTGTGCGGTCAGCTCGACGAGCACCTGCGCCTGATCGAGCAGCGGCTGGGCATCCGCATCAACAACCGCGGCAATCAGTTCGAGCTGATCGGCGACGAGGCCGCGGCGGACGTCGCCCGTGCCGTGCTCGAGGACCTGTTCGCGGCCACCGAGCGCGAGACGGTGGACCCGGAGCGCGTGCACCTCGCCCTGATGGAGCACGGCCGGCCGGGCGGCAAGGCCGAGGACGGCGGCTCCGTGATCCATACCCGCCGGCGCGACGTGCGCGCGCGGGGCGAGAACCAGGCGACGTACGCGCGCGCGATGCGCGAGCGCGACCTGACCTTCGGAATCGGTCCGGCGGGCACCGGCAAGACGTACATGGCCGTTGCCGCGGCCGTCGAGGCGCTGACGGCGGACGCCGTCCGCCGCGTCGTGCTCGTGCGGCCGGCCGTCGAGGCCGGCGAGCGGCTCGGTTTTCTGCCCGGCGACATGTCGCAGAAGGTCGACCCGTACCTGCGCCCCATGTACGACGCGCTGTACGAGATGCTCGGCTTCGACCGCGTCGGCCGGCTGATCGAGCGGCACGTGATCGAGGTGGCGCCGCTCGCGTTCATGCGCGGCCGCACGCTGAACGAATCGTTCGTGATCCTCGACGAGGCGCAGAACACGACCGTCGAGCAGATGAAGATGTTCCTGACCCGCATCGGCTTCGGCAGCCGTGCGGTCGTGACAGGCGACATCACGCAGACCGACCTGCCGCGCGGCCGCGAGTCCGGGCTGAGGCACGCATCGAGGGTCCTGCGGGACGTGCCGGGCATCGCGTTCGTCCACTTCGAGGCCAAGGACGTCGTGCGCCACCCGCTCGTGCAGAGCATCGTCGCCGCGTACGCCCGGGCCGAAGCGAGCTCCGACGGCGGGGAAGACGCGGGGTGAGCCCGCGCCCGCGGCTCGAGATAGCCGTGCAGAAAACGCTGCGCCGCGCCGGGTTGCCGACGGCCGTTGAGCTCAGGCGCTGGGTGCGGGCCGCGGCCGGCGACGCCGGCGGGGAGGTCACGGTGCGGATCGTCGGCGAGGACGAATCTGCGGAGTTGAACAGCCGCTATCGCGCGCGCTCGGGGCCGACGAACGTGCTGGCTTTCCCGGCCGCCGCGGAGCTTCTCGGCGGCCCGGGCGGCGACGAAGGCCTGCCGCCGGCCGGCGGCGACGAGGACCTGCCGCCGCTCGGCGACGTCGTGGTCTGCGCTCCCGTCGTCGAGCGCGAAGCCGCCGAGCAGGGCAAGACTCCGGCGGCGCACTGGGCTCACATCGTGATCCACGGGACGCTGCACCTGGTCGGCTACGACCACGAGAACCGTGCGGACGCGCGCATCATGGAGGACCGGGAGCGGGCGCTGCTCGCGGGCTTCGGTTTCGACGATCCCTATTCCATGCCGGGTCAGTAGCTTGAAAGGGGATGCACCTGCCTCCATGATACGGAGACAGATTTGAATCCGATGTCCGACGATTTACCTTCCAGTAGCGACGCCCCGGGAATCGCGGGGTGGTGGTCTCGCCTGTTCCAGAGCCGGGGCGACGAGATCAAAGGCAGAGAGGAGATCGCCGCGTTCCTGGCGGAGAGCCGGAAGCGGGATCTGCTCGCTCAGGACGAGTACGCGATGCTGCAGGGCGTGCTCGAGGTGTCGCAGACCCAGGTCCGCGACATCATGGTGCCGCGCTCCCACATGGTCGTGCTGGAGAAGGACGAGACGCCGCAGGCGCTGCTGAAGACGATCGTCGAATCCGGGCATTCCCGCTTCCCGGTCATCGGCGAGGACCGCGACGAAGTCGTCGGCATCCTGCTCGCAAAGGACCTGCTGAAGCACTTCGGCGAGGACCTCGGGTCCATCAACCTCGAGGATCTGTTGCGGCCGGCCGTGTTCATCCCGGAGAGCAAGCGGCTGAACACGCTGCTGACCGAGTTCCGGCAGAGCCACAACCACATGGCGATCGTCGTCGACGAGTACGGCGGCGTGTCGGGCCTCGCGACGATCGAGGACGTGCTGGAGCAGATCGTCGGCGAGATCGACGACGAGCACGATCCCGAGGCCGCCGCGTACATCCAGGACCAGGGCGACGGCCGCTGGCACGTGCTCGCGCTGACTCGCATCGAGGATTTCAACGAGTTCTTTTCGGTGAATCTGAGCGATGAGGAATACGACACGATCGGGGGGCTCGTCATGCACGAGCTCGGGCGCCTGCCGAGGCGCGGCGAGCTGCTCGACTTCGGCGGGTTCCGCTTCCGGGTCCTGCGCGGAGACCGCCGCCGTATTCAGAGCGTCGAGGTGGTCCGTCTGCGTCCCGACGAGGCGGCGCGCGTTCCGGCCGAGGGCTGACGCCGCGCGCGGGCGCCGCGTGGCCGCCGCGTACGCATGAGCACCCTCCTGCAGCGCACCGCCCGCCCCGTCGCCGCGTTACTCGGCGCGCATTCGCGGGTGCACGGCAGGACCGGGCCGGCGGCCGCCGCCGCGGCCGGCGCGCTGCTGCCGCTCGCTTTCGCGCCTTTCGGCTGGTTCTGGGTCGCGCCGGTCTCGTACGCGCTGCTGTTCCTGCTGTGGCGCGCCGCGCCGCCGCGCCGCGCGTTCATGCTCGGGTTCTGGTACGGAATCGCGAGCTTCTTCGCCGGCATCTACTGGGTCTACATCAGCATCCACGATTTCGGTCAGGTTCATCCCGCCCTCGCGTTGCTGCTGACGGTCTCGCTCGTCGCGTTGCTTGCGCTGTTTCCGGCCGTGACCGGCTGGATCGCCTCCCGCTGGCTCGGAACCTCGGGGGGCGCCGCCTGGCTCGGCCTGTTGCCTGCGCTGTGGGTGCTGACCGAGTGGGTCCGCGGCTGGATCTTCACCGGCTTCGGCTGGCTGTCGGCCGGCTACAGCCAGACCGACTCGTGGCTGATGGGGTTCGCGCCCGTCGCGGGCATCCACGGCATGGGCTGGGCCGTGCTGCTGTCGGCCGGGGCGCTGGCCGCTCTCGCGGCCGGCACGCGCGACGAGCGCAAGGGCGCCGTCGTCGCGCTGGTCGTGCTGTGGGGCGCGGGATTCGTGCTCGACGACCGGCGCTGGACCGAGCCGAAGCCCGACGTGCTGACCGTCTCGCTGCTGCAGGGCTCGATGACCCCGGATCTGAAGTGGCGGCCCGAGCAGCTCGAGCCGACGCTGGGCCTTTACCGCGACCTGACGATGCGCAGCGCCGGCAAGCAGCTGATCGTGTGGCCCGAGGCCGCGATCCCGGACCTCTACGAGAACGTGTCGGGCTACCTGTCTGACCTCGAGGCCTGGGCCGACCGCGAGGACAGCGCGATCCTGCTCGGCGTGCTGCGCGGCACGATCTACGATTTCGACAATACCCTGGTTGCGCTGACGTCGCCGCGGCAGTTCTACGTCAAGCGGCACCTCGTGCCCTTCGGCGAATACTTTCCGGTGCCGGGCTTCGTGCGCGAGTGGCTGCGCCTGATGAGCCTGCCGTACGTCGATGCGGAGCCGGGGCCGCCCGAGCAGCCGCCGCTCGACGTCGCCGGGGAGCGGGTCGCCGTCACGATCTGCTACGAGAACGTGTTCGGCGCGGAGCAGCTGCACTACCTGCCGGAGTCCACGCTGCTCGTCAACGTCAGCAACGACGCGTGGTTCGGCGACTCGATCGCGCCGCATCAGCATCTGCAGATCGCGCGCGTGCGGGCGGCCGAAGCGGGCCGCTACATGCTGCGCGCGACGAACAACGGCATTACGGCGATCATCGATCCGCTCGGCAACATCGTCGACACGATTCCGCAGTTCGAGGTCGGCGTGCTCGACGGCGCGGTGCAGGGGTATACGGGGGCCACGCCTTACGCACGCGTCGGCAACTGGCTCGCGATCGCGGGCGCCTTCGCCGTGATCGCGCTGCTGCTCGCGTTGCGCTGGCGCCGCGGCGCCGCGCGGCAGGCAGGCGGCGCGGCCGTCAGCGACGCAGAACGAAGTTGACGATCCGCCCCGGCACGTAAACCTCGCGCTGCACCTCCCGGCCCTCCAGATGCCGGCGAACGTTGTCGTCCGCGCGCGCGGCCCCGAAGATTGCCGCCTTGTCGGCGCCGGCCGGGACCGTGATGCGACCGCGCATCTTGCCGTCGACCTGCACCGGCAGCTCGATCGTGTCGGCGCGAAGCAGCTCCGGATCCGCAACGGGCCAGGGCTCGTAGGCGAGCGAGCGCGCGTGCCCCAGCCGCTGCCAGAGCTCCTCGGCGATGTGCGGCGCCATCGGCGCCAGCAGAAGCACGAACTGCTCGGCGAAGGACCTCGGCACGGTGTCCCATTTGTACGCGGCGTTGGTCAGCTCCATCAGTGCCGCGATCGCCGTGTTGAGCCGCAGCGATTCGATGTCGTCGGTGACCTTGGCGATCGTCTGGTGCAGCGTGCGCGCCTGCTCCGCGGACGGCTCGACCGCCTCGACGTTCGAGCGCAGCGCGCCCGACTCCCCGTCGACCAGCAGCCGCCAGACGCGGTTCAGGAACCGGTGCGTGCCGTCCACGCCCGTCGTGCTCCACGGCTTCACCTGCTCCAGCGGCCCCATGAACATTTCGTACAGCCGGAACGCGTCGGCGCCGTGCGCCTCGACGATCTCGTCGGGATTTACGACGTTGCCGCGGCTCTTGCTCATCTTGTGCGCGCGCGCATCGACCGTGACGGACGGGTCGTCGCGCAGCACGAAACGCTCTCCCTGCTTCGTCACGTCCGCTTCGGTGATCTTCCTCGGCGTGACTTGCGCGCCGCTGCGGCCGTCCTTGCCGCCGCGCACGTGCTCGGCCGAGACGTGCCTGCCGTCTCCGTCGACCCAGGCCGTGTACTCGAGCTCGCCGAGGATCATGCCCTGGTGCACGAGCTTCCTGAACGGCTCCTCCGTCGACACGACGCCGGCGTCGTACAGCACCTTGTGCCAGAAGCGTGCGTACAACAGGTGCAGCACCGCGTGCTCCGAGCCGCCGACGTAAAGGTCGACCGGCATCCAGTAGCGTTCCTTGTCCGGGTCGACGAGCCGTTCCTCGTTGTGCGGATCGATGTAACGCAGGTAATACCAGCACGATCCCGCCCACTGCGGCATCGTGTTCGTCTCGCGCGCGGCGGGCGCGCCGGTGGCGGCGTCGACGGTGCGGATCCAGTCCTTCGCCGCGGCGAGCGGACCTTCCGGCGATCCGCTCGGCTTGAACTCCTCGAGCTCGGGCAGCGTGACGGGCAGCTCTTCGTCGGGTACGGCTTTCGCCTCGCCGTCCACGAACACGATCGGGAACGGCTCCCCCCAGTAGCGCTGCCGCGAGAACAGCCAGTCGCGCAGCTTGTAGTTGACCCGCCGGCGGCCGACGCCGCGGCTCTCGAGCCAGCCGATCATCTTCTCCTTCGCGTCGTCGACGCGGCAGCCGTCGAGGAAGGCGCTGTTGATCGTGACGCCGTCGCCGGTCCATGCCTCGCCGTCGAACCCTTCGGGCGGCTGCACCGTGCGCACGATCGGCAGCCCGTGCGCGGCCGCGAAGTCCCAGTCGCGCTGATCCTGCGCCGGCACGGCCATGATCGCGCCGGTGCCGTAGCCGGCCAGCACGTAGTC
>JAFGNC010000268.1 GCA_016927175.1 Gammaproteobacteria bacterium
GCGGCGCAGATCCGGCAGCTGGCCGGCATGCGCGGCCTGATGGCGAAGCCGGACGGCTCCATCATCGAGACGCCGATCACGGCGAACTTCCGCGAGGGTCTCGACGTCCTGCAGTACTTCATCTCGACGCACGGCGCCCGTAAGGGCCTCGCCGACACGGCGCTGAAGACCGCCAACTCCGGTTACCTGACGCGCCGTCTCGTCGACGTCGCTCAGGACCTCGTCGTGACCGAGACGGACTGCGGCACGGATCAGGGCATCCTGATGACGCCGCTGGTCGAAGGCGGGGACATCGTCGAGCCGCTGCGCGAGCGCGTGCTCGGCCGCGTCGCGGCGGCCGACGTGCTGGCGCCGGGGTCGGACGACGTCGTCGTCGCGGCCGGGACGCTGCTCGACGAGCAGGCCGTGACGAAGCTCGAGACCTACTCGATCGACCAGGTGCTCGTGCGCTCGCCGATCACGTGCGAGACGCAGTACGGCGTCTGCGCGCAGTGCTACGGCCGCGACCTCGCTCGCGGCCACCGCGTGAACCGCGGCGAGGCGGTGGGCGTCATTGCGGCGCAGTCGATCGGCGAGCCGGGCACGCAGCTGACGATGCGGACCTTCCACATCGGCGGCGCCGCGTCCCGTTCGGCCGCGGTCGACAGCGTCGAGGTCAAGGGCGCTGGCACGCTCCGCTTCCTGAACCTGAAGACGGTCAAGCACGAGAAGAAGGGGCACCTGATCACGACGTCCCGCTCCGGCGAGCTCGCGGTCATCGACGAGTTCGGGCGCGAGCGCGAGCGTTACAAGGTGCCGTACGGCGCGACGCTCGGCGCGCAGGACGGCGAGGCGGTCAAGGCGGGCCAGCTGGTCGCGACCTGGGACCCGCACACTCACCCGGTCGTGACCGAGGTCAGCGGCCACCTGAAGTTCGAGGACTTCATCGACAACGTCACGGTCGCGCAGCAGGTCGACGAGATCACTGGCCTGACCAGCACGGTCGTGCTCGAGGCCGCGCAGCGCAGCACCGAGTATCGGCCGACGGCCAAGCTGCTCGACGACAACGGCAAGCCCGTCACGTTCCCGAACACGGACATTCCCGCCGCGTACGCGCTGCCGGCCGGCGCCGTGATCAGCATGGAGAACGGGGCCCGGGTCGTCGTCGGCGACGTGCTGGCCCGCCTGCCGCAGGAGAGCTCGAAGACCCGCGACATCACGGGCGGTCTGCCGCGCGTCGCGGACCTGTTCGAGGCCCGGCGTCCGAAGGATCCGGCCATCCTGGCCGAGTTCTCGGGCACGGTGAGCTTCGGCAAGGAGACGAAGGGCAAGCGGCGGCTGGTCATCACGAACGAGGACGGCGACCAGTACGAGGAGCTGATTCCGAAGTGGCGCCACCTGAACGTCTTCGAGGGCGAGAAGGTGGTCCGCGGCGAGAACATCGCCGACGGCGAGCCGAACCCGCACGACATCCTGCGCCTGCAGGGCGTCGAGGCGCTGGCCGACTACCTGGTCCGCGAGATCCAGGACGTCTACCGGCTGCAGGGCGTCAAGATCAACGACAAGCACATCGAGGTCATCATTCGGCAGATGCTGCGCAAGGTCGAGATCATGGCGTCGGGCGACACGGCATACCTCAGGGGCGAGCAGATCGACAGGTCGCGGGTCCTCGAGGCGAACCGCGAGGCCGAGGCCAACGGCGGCACGCCCGCGGTGTTCGAGCCGGTGCTGCTCGGCATCACGAAGGCGTCGCTGGCGACGGAGTCGTTCATCTCGGCGGCATCGTTCCAGGAGACGACCCGCGTCCTGACCGAGGCGGCGGTCCGCGGTATGCAGGACGATCTGCGGGGCCTGAAGGAGAACGTCATCGTCGGCCGGCTGATCCCGGCGGGTACCGGCTACGCGTACCACGAGGAGCGGCGCCGCACGCAGGAGGACGTCCTGGCCGAGGAGCTGCGGGGGCTCTCCGCGTCGCAGCAGCCGCTGGTCGAGGCCGAGGCCGAGGCCGCCGCGGAGGAAACCGCCGAGGCGGAGGAGTCCGACGAGGCGGCGGTCGAGGCGTCGGCGGACGAGGGCTCCGAGCAGTCGGAAGCGGGCGAACCCGAATCCGGCGAAGTCGAGGAGACCGCGGATCAGAGCGAGGAGGACCGCTGATCGGCTGACTTGCCGCTCGACGCTCGCTGCGTCGAACTTCGAAGAGTGCCGGTAAGTGACGGCGCGGTGTCCCGGAGCTCGCTCAATGAGAGCGTTTTCCGGGAACGCCGTGAGCCCGTCCCTGGGGGCTCGCTCTGCGACATCCCTGTCGCAGAGCGTCCCGGAAAACGCTCTCGTTGAGCGAGCTCCGGGACGTTCGGGCCGCGATTCTTTCGGTTCGCGGCCTCCGCTCGGTGGTCGGAGGGGGTTGACGGCGAGCTGGCCGCACGGGTGAGGGCCCACGCCATGTCCGTGCCGGTGGCGGCGGGTCCGGCGTCGCTCGGCCGCGCCGGACGGCTTGCCGACCGTGGCGGTCGGAAGCTGTGCGGGAGCGCCATGTGGCGCGCCGCGAGGGCCGACGTCGTGGCCACGTGGAGAGTTCGGCAGGGCTGCCGCCCGATCAGGTGCCGCGGACGTAGATGCGCCGTCGGCGCTGAACGAAGCGCGAAACGAGCGCGGACGGATCGTCCCGGAATTCACCTGCGACAGGTGCTTTCCGGGATGCTCTGCGACAGGGATGTCGCAGAGCGAGCCCCCAGGGACGGGTTCACGGCGGTCCCGGAAAGCACCTGTCGCAGGTGGGTTCCGGGACACCGCGACCTGGCGTACTGCGTCTCGAGGGAATCGGGAAAAGGCGTCGAAACCGGATTCCGGGACCTGCTGGGTTGAGGTGAGACGGCGACTCGTGTTGACGCCAATTCCCCTCGACCCTAAAATTTCCGGCTCTCCAGTCGCCGCTGAACGCGGCGGCGCAGTTTAAGGCCCTGCGGATGTTGAGTGACGCGGGGATTTCTGATGGCCCGGATGCTGAAAAAATCGGCAACGGGCCACTCTTTATTTGGCCAGTTCCAAATTGGCCGAAGCTGACATGGATATTCACTGGGATGCTTACGGGAAGCTGATGGCTCATGGCGACGACTAATCAATTGGTGCGCAAACCGCGCTCGACCAAGCAGGCGAAGAGCAACGTTCCGGCGCTCGGCGCCTCGCCCCAGAAGCGCGGCGTCTGCACCCGCGTCTACACGACCACCCCGAAGAAGCCGAACTCGGCGATGCGGAAGGTGGCGCGCGTGCGCCTGACCAACGGCTTCGAGGTGTCGAGCTACATCGGCGGCGAAGGGCACAACCTGCAGGAGCACTCCGTCGTGCTGATCCGCGGCGGCCGCGTCAAGGACCTTCCCGGCGTCCGCTACCACGTCGTCCGCGGCACGCTCGACTGTGCCGGCGTCGGCGACCGCCGCCAGGGCCGTTCCAAGTACGGCGCCAAGCGCCCCAAGAGCTAGTCCCGAGCCGGACCGGCTCGTCATACCTGAACCACGGATAGAATTCGATGTCCAGAAGAAGCCAGGCCCCGCGTCGTCACGTGTTGCCGGACCCGAAGTACGGCAACGAGATGCTCGCCAAATTCATCAACATGGTCATGCGCAGCGGCAAGAAGTCGGTCGCCGAGCGGATCGTGTACGGCGCGCTCGATCGGATTTCCGATCGCGTGACGAAGGACGAGGAGCGGGCGCTGGAGCTGCTGGGCCAGGCCCTCGACAACATCAAGCCGTCCGTCGAGGTGAAGTCACGGCGCGTAGGCGGCGCTACCTATCAGGTGCCGGTCGAGGTCCGCTCGAGCCGGCGAGAGACATTGGCCATGCGCTGGGCGATCGACGCCGCGCGCAACCGGTCCGAGAAAACGATGGCGCTGCGTCTCGCTCACGAGCTGATGGACGCGGCCGAGAATCGCGGGGCGGCAGTCAAGAAACGCGAAGACACCCACCGTATGGCCGAAGCCAACAAGGCCTTCGCCCATTACCGTTGGTGACAAGGGAACTGAGGCATACACGTGGCACGGAAGACTCCCCTCGAGCGCTATCGCAACATCGGCATCATGGCCCATATCGATGCCGGGAAGACGACGACGACAGAGCGCATCCTTTTCTATACCGGCGTCTCCCACAAGATCGGTGAGGTCCACGACGGCGCGGCCGTCATGGACTGGATGGAGCAGGAGCAGGAGCGCGGCATCACGATCACGTCGGCCGCCACGACCTGTTTCTGGAAGGGCATGGACCAGAGCCTGCCCGAGTATCGGGTCAACATCATCGACACGCCCGGGCACGTCGACTTCACGATCGAGGTCGAGCGGAGCCTGCGCGTGCTCGACGGCGCCGTGGCCGTGTTCTGCGCGGTCGGAGGGGTCGAGCCGCAGTCCGAGACGGTCTGGCGGCAGGCGAACAAGTACGGCGTGCCGCGGCTCGCGTTCGTCAACAAGATGGACCGCGCCGGCGCGGATTTCTTCCGCGTGCTGAAGCAGATCAAGGAGCGTCTCGGCGGCAATGCGGTTGCGCTGCAGATTCCGGTGGGCTCCGAGGATGCGTTCCGCGGCGTCATCGATCTCGTCAAGATGAAAGAGATCGACTGGGACGACGAGACGCAGGGCGTGCGCTTCCAGGAGCTCGAGGTTCCGGACGATCTGAAGGCGCAGGCCGAGAAGTACCGCGAGCAGCTGATCGAGGCGGCCGCGGAAGGCGATGAGCAGCTGCTCGAGAAGTACCTCGAGGAAGGCACGCTGTCGCAGGAGGAGATCAAGAAGGGGCTGCGCGCACGCTGTCTGGCCGGCGAGATCGTGCCGGTCCTGTGCGGCAGCGCGTTCAAGAACAAGGGCGTGCAGGCCATGCTCGACGCCGTCGTCGACTATCTGCCCTCGCCGGTGGACGTCCCGCCGATCAAGGGCATTCTGGAAGACGAAAGCGAAGGCACCCGCGGCGCAGACGACAACGCGCCGTTTGCCGCGCTGGCGTTCAAGATCGCGACGGACCCGTTCGTCGGCAACCTGACGTTCTTCCGCGTCTATTCGGGCGTGCTGAACTCCGGGGACACGGTGTACAACCCGGTCAAGGACAAGAAGGAGCGCATCGGCCGCATCCTGCAGATGCACGCGAACGACCGTGCGGAGCTGAAGGAAGTGCGCGCCGGCGACATCGCGGCGGCCGTCGGCCTCAAGGACGTCACGACGGGCGACACGCTGACGGATCCGAACTCGGTCATCACGCTCGAGCGGATGGAATTCCCCGAGCCGGTCATCGCGGTCGCGGTCGAGCCGAAGACCAAGGCCGACCAGGAGAAGATGGGCATCGCGCTGAACAAGCTCGCGAAGGAGGACCCGTCGTTCCGCGTCCGCACGGACGAGGAGTCGGCGCAGACGATCATCTCCGGCATGGGCGAGCTGCATCTCGACATCATCGTCGACCGCATGCGCCGCGAGTTCAAGGTCGAGGCGAACGTCGGCAAGCCGCAGGTCGCGTACCGCGA
>JAFGNC010000269.1 GCA_016927175.1 Gammaproteobacteria bacterium
ACGGGGTTCCGGGCGAGCTCTACATCGGCGGGGCGGGCGTCGCCCGCGGCTACGTCGGCCGCCCGGATCTGACGGCGGAGAAGTTCATTCCGGATCCGCATGCGGGCAGTGCCGGCGCGCGGCTGTACCGGACCGGCGACCGCGTGCGCTGGCTGCCGGACGGTCGCCTCGAGTACCTCGGCCGTCTGGACGATCAGGTCAAGCTGCGCGGATTCCGGATCGAGCTCGGCGAGATCGAGGCCGCGCTCGCCGAGCATCCCGCCGTGGCGGCGTCCTGTGCCGTGCTGCGCGAGGACCGGCCGGGAGACAGGCGCCTCGCGGCCTATGTGGTCATGGCGCCGGGCGCGGCCGATGCAGTGCGCGATCTGAGAAGCTCGCTCGAGCGGAAGCTGCCGCCGCACATGGTGCCGAACTTCATCGTTCCGCTCGACGCGCTGCCGCTGACCGTGAACGGCAAGGTAGACCGGCGGGCGCTGCCTGCGCCGGCCGGTCTGCGTGCCGGGCTGCGCGCGGAGTACGAGGCGCCGGAGTCTCCGGCGGAGGCGGCGCTCGCGAGCCTGTGGCGCGACGTGCTCGGCACGGAGCGCGTCGGCGCGCACGACGACTTCTTCGAGCTCGGCGGCCACTCGCTGCTCGCCGCGCGGCTGATCGCGAGGATCCCCGAGCGCCTCGGCGTGACGCTGCCGCTGAGACAGATCTTCGAGACGCCGACGCTGCGCGGCATGGCGGAAGCGGTAGAGGCCGTGCAATGGGCGGTCGGCGCCGGCGCGGCCGGTGCCGGCGGGCGCGAGGAGGGTGAGATATGAGCGCGGCCGCGCTGATCAGGCGCCTGCGGGAGCGGGACATCCGGTTGTGGACGGACGGCGCGAAGCTTCGCTACAGCGCGCCGGAAGGCGCGATGACCGAAGAGATCCGCGCGGAGGTCGCGAAGCACCGCGCCGAGCTGCTCGCGTTTCTCGCGGCGGCCGAAGCGGCCAACGACGACATGCCGCCGCTCGGAAGGGCGCCGCGCGGCGCCCCGTTGCCGTTGTCGTTCGCGCAGGAGCGGCTGTGGTTTCTCGAGCAGCTCGTACCGGACACGGGAGCATACAACGTCGCGAAGACGATCCGGTTCCGCGGCCGGCTGGACATCGCGGCGCTGCGCGGCGCGTTCCGCACGCTCGCCGCGCGGCACGAGACGCTGCGCACGTGCTTCCCGAGCGAGGACGGCCGCGCGACGCAGGTCGTCGCGGAGACGGTCGCGGCCGACCTGCCGATCGTCGATCTCGCGCAGCTCGATCCGGCGCGCAGGGATCCGGTGGCGAGGCATCTGGCCGACTCCCATGCCCGTCGGGCCTTCGATCTGCGCCGCGGCCCTCTGTGGCACGTCCTGCTGCTGCGGCTCGACGACGAGGAGCACGTGCTGTCGGTCGTGCTGCACCACATCGTTTTCGACGGCTGGTCGGCCGGCGTGCTGGTCGCGGAGATCGCCGAGTCGTACCGGGCGCTCACGGCCGGGGCCGCGCCGAACCTGCCGGAGCTCCCGGTCCAGTACGCGGATTTCGCGGTCTGGCAGCGAGGCTGGCTCCGCGGCGAGCGGCTCGACAGGGAGCTCGATTTCTGGCGCGACCGGCTCGCCGGAGCGCCTCCGGTGCTCGATCTGCCGGCCGATCGGCGGCGGACGACGGTGCAGTCGGCCCGCGGCGCCGTCGCAGTGTTCGCCGTCGACGCCGACGGGACCGCAGCGTTGCGGCGTCTGTCGCGTGAATGCGGCGCGACGCTGTTCATGACGCTGATGACCGCGTTCAAGGTCCTGCTGTACCGCTGCTGCGGACAGTCGGATCTCGTCGTCGGCACGCCGATCGCGAACCGCCGCAAGAGCGAGCTCGAGCGCCTGATCGGCTTCTTCGTGAACATGCTCGCGGTTCGGACGGACCTCGGCGGCAACCCGAGCTTCGTCGACGCGCTCGAGCGCGTGAAGAGCTCCCTCGTCGACGCCTACTCGCACCAGGATCTGCCTTTCGAGTATCTGGTCAAGGCGCTCGGCGTGCCGCGCGACCTGAGCCACGCGCCCGTGTTCCAGGTGGCCTTTCAGCTGCAGAGCGCGCGCGCGGAAGCGATCGAGCTGCCGGGGCTCGTGCTCGAGCAGATGGAGACCGACGACCGGACGGCGAAGCTCGACATGACCGTGTCGATCAGCGAAGGGGAGCGGACGCTGCAGGGAACGGTCCAGGCCAGCACCGACCTCTTCGACCGCGAGACGATCGAGCGTCTCGGCAGCCTCTACGTGCGGCTGCTCGGCGCGATCGCCGCGAATCCGCGCATCCCCATCGATGGCCTGCCGCTGCTCGACAGGCAAGAACGGGAAGCCGTGCTGCGTGCGTCGGCAAGCCCGGCGAAGCCGGTGCCGGCGCTGCTGCAAGCGCGCTTCGAGCGTCTGGCGCAGCGCACCGGCGACCTGGTTGCCGTTGCCGACCGTGACTTCCAGCTGACGTATCGCGAGCTGAACGAGCAGGCGGCGTATCTCGCGCGGCGTCTCGTCGCCGCGGGCGTGCGGCGCGAGCAGCTGATCGGCATCTGCATGCCGCGCTCGGCCGAGACGATCGTCGCGATGCTCGGCGTGCTGAAGGCCGGCGCGGCCTTCGTGCCGATGGACCACACGTACCCGGCAGAGCGCCTCGCGCGGATGATCGAGGACTCGCGCCTCCGGCTCGTGATCACGAATGCCGCGGCGCGGGCCGCGCTGCCCTGCGGCGACTACGACAGCCTCGCGCTGGAGCGCGGCGCGCGCGCGGACGCGGCTTCGCCGGCGGGCCGGCTTGCGGCGGAGCTGCCGGGCGGGCTTCCGGCCGAGCTGCCGGGCGGGCTCGCGGCCGAGCTTCCGACGATGGAGCCGCAGTCGCTTGCGTACGTGATCTACACATCGGGCTCCACGGGGATGCCGAAAGGGGCGCTGCTCCAGCACGACGGCGCTGCGAACTTCGCCGCCCGGTGCATCGAGCAGAAGCTGGTGGGGCCGCATTGCCGCTTCATGAAGTTCGCGTCGATCGGCTTCGACGCGTCGATCGCCGAGGTGTTCATCACGCTGAACGCCGGCGGTTGCGTCTGCATCGTGCCGGACGATGCGCGCCGGTCGACCGACGTGCTGCAGGACTGGGCACGGGAGCAGGCGGCGACGGATGCGATACTGCCGCCGACACTGGTCGCGCTGCTCGAGCCGGCGGCGTTTCGGACGATGCGGATGCTGACCGCCGGCGGCGAGGCATGCGGACCGGAGATCGCGAACCGTTGGGGGCGCGCAGCGAGGTTCTTCAACGCCTATGGGCCGACGGAGACGTCCGTCGGCCCGGTTCTGGGGCGGGTGCGCGAAGTCGCGCCGGGCGAGCGCGTGCCGATCGGGCGGCCGCTCGCGAACGTGTCGGCCTACGTCGTCGATCGCGCTTTCGAAGTGGTGCCGCCGGGCATCGTCGGCGAGATATGCATCGGCGGCGTCGCGGTGGGCCGCGGCTACCTCGGGCGGCCGGACATGACGG
>JAFGNC010000270.1 GCA_016927175.1 Gammaproteobacteria bacterium
GGCGCGGCGAATTCAAGGAGCGTTCGACCGCGGCAGGCGGCGCGGCGCCGAACGCTTTACGGCTGCTTCACTTTCAGGACGTAGTACGTGACCTGCTCGCCGGGCTCGACACGCACATGGTGCGCGGTGCCGGCCGGGATGTGGACGACGTCGCCTTTCGCGAGCCGCTGCAACGTGCCCCCTTCTATCACGCTGCCGCGCACCTCGCCCGGCTCCGTCTCTTCGCCGTCCGTGATCGTGCCTCCGACGATCAGCGACGCGTTGCCCGACGTGACGAAATAGACGTCCGCCCAATCGGCGTGAGATTCGGAGACGCCGGGACCCGGCTCCCGGTGCACGACGGCCGCGAAATAGTGCTCCCGGTCGATGAGCCGGTCGAGAATGGCGACGCCGGCGCCCGCCTCGCCGGCGAGGGACCGGCCGAGGTTGTCGAGCTGAAAACTGCTCCAGTACTGATACTCCGGCGCCTCCTGCTGGGCGAGCAGCGCCGGTGCCGCGAACAGGCAGCCGGTCAGCGCCGTGGCGACGGCTGCCGCACGTAAGATTCTCGACATTTGCTCCTCCCCGCGTGGTCCCGAATGGGCGTCGTCGGCGGAGTATACTGAACTCGATTCCGTCCGCCCTCGAACGCGGAGAAGCCGTAGCGCTCGAACGGTGCGCCGCCCACCGGCTCCAGTCGGCGCGGGACGGTGCGTGTCGACGCCGACGAGCACGGCTCCCCTGCATCATCACGAGCATCACGATCACGACCACTCGAGACGATTCATGACCGCCAATCGACCACATGAGCGCCCGATCGACGATCCCGCCGCCTGGGAAAGCGCCCGGATCGGAGGCAAGGAGGGCCTGATGCACAGGATCGGCCCCGAGCATCGCGAAGCCTTCGACGAGCTGCTCGCGAGAACCAGGCACCTGCCGACGGTCGAGATCGAGCGCGCGGACTTCGACCATCCGGCCGTGAACGACCTGATGGCCGCGGTTCGTGACGAGCTCGGCCACGGCCACGGTGCCGTGATCGTGTCGGGTCTCGACGCCGCGCGCGTCGAGCTCGAGGATCTCGAGCGCATCTACTGGGGGCTCGGCACGCATCTAGGGCGCGCGATGCCGCAGAGCGCTCGCGGCGACCGGCTCGGGCACGTCCGCAAGACCGTGGACAACCCGACGGGCCGGGGCTATCTGATGGACATCGAGCTCGGGCCGCACAGCGACTTCCACGAGATCCTGTCGCTCGCGGGGGTTCGCAGCGCCGCCGAGGGCGGCATCAGCGGGCTCGTCAGCGGCCTCGCGGTGCACAACGCGATCCGGGCGCTGCGGCCCGACCTGCTGCCGGCGCTGTACGAAGGCTTCTATCACAGCAACGGCCCCGATCGCCCGCTGTCCGCGGAGAAGGTGCCGATCTTCGCCGAGACCGACGGCGTCCTCAGCTGCTTCTTCATGCCGATGCTGTGGACGGTCGCGGCCGTGCAGATGGGTGTGGAGCTGCCGGAGGAATTCGCGGAAGCGCTCGATTGCTTCACGCAGCAGGCGACCCGCCCGGAGCTGCAGGCGAGCTTCGTGCTCGAGCCGGGCGAGATGATGTTCTGGAACAATTTCGTCTGCCTGCATTCGCGCAGCGCGTTCAGAGACACGCCCGAGCAGACGAGACTGCTGCTGCGGTTGTGGATCAATCCGCACGAACGGCGGCCCGTCCCGGCCGCGTTCCTCGAGCAGGCGCGGCTGCTCGACGAGGCGCACGAGAGGGGCGAGACGGGCGCCGACTATTCCGCCGCGTTGTCGGCGCGACGAACGTGACGCAAACCCTGCGCTACTCGCGCCCCTCCCGCGAATAGTTGCGGTACGTCAGCTCCTCGCAGGGATCGACCGCGAACGGCGCGTCCGCCGGCTTCACGGTGTCCGAGCCGACGTATCGGTCGGTGAAGTAGACGGGGTCTTCGGCCACGTAATCGCGCTTCAGCGCCAGCGGCTCGGTCTCGAGCGTGAAGCGCTCGACGACGTGCAGCTGCCCGCTGTGAGGAACGTCCCCCGCGAGGATGCCGGGCAGGAATCCGACGGTGTCGACGACGAGCGTGCCGTTCTCCCAGCGGCCGATCGAATGGCCCGCGCGGCTCGGCTCGATGCCGGCCGGGTGTTCCTCGAGATCCAGGCGTATCGTCCGCGTCAGGCCGCGGCCGTACTCGAGCGTGATCTCGTTCTCGCTCTGCGTGATGCGGTTGATCGGACCGTCGAAGACCCAGTCGAACAGGATGCTGGTGATCTCGCAGCGCATGCGGGGGTGGTCCTCTATCGGCGCTTCGCGCACCGCGTCGGCGGCCGCCTGGCCGGCTTCCGTCAGCGTGACCGGCCGGGCCCCCCAGCCCGCCTCGGGCACTTCCGCCATCGCGATCTCGCCGGACTCCACGGCCTCGACCATGCTCTTCGGCACGAGCCCCCCGCGGCCTTCGGGCGGGCTCGCGAGCAGGTACTGCTCCTGCGCCCAGTCGCCGGCGATGTTCGGCTCACCGGACGGCAGCCGCAGCGGCCGCTCGGCGCGCGTATCGGGAGCGGCTTCGGTGAATTGCTCGTAGCGCTCGACGGTCGGAGCGTCTCCGATGGTCAGGGTCTCGATGTAGCACGACGCCGGGTCGTCCCGGTGCGGCCGGCCGACGATCGACACGTGCGCACCCGTCAGGAACATCTCCTCCGACCAGCCGGAGCGCCGCAGCACGGTCGCGGCCCGCATCTCGCAGCGCATCGGCATGACGCCGCCGTCGGCCGCGGGCGCGTCGAAGTAGAGGTAGGCGTGCGGATTCACGAAGTCGACGCCGGTCAGCGTCCCTTCGAGCTCGATCTCCGTGGAGAGGTCGAAGCGGCCGAAGCCGTGGTGCGCCCACGCGGCCGCGCACAGCGGGCCGCAAACGGCGAGGACGGCGACGGGGACTGAAACTCTCGGCATCTGCGGCTCCCTGTCCGGCGTCGTGGCCGGCTTTCGCCCGAGTATATCGCCGCGGCGGCAGTCGTCGGCCGGCGCGGGGGCGACGCGTCGCCATCCTTACTGTACCGGTAGCGGATATGGGGGTAGTAGTAAAACTACTATTAGAAAAAGTGTTGCGCACGTGCA
>JAFGNC010000038.1 GCA_016927175.1 Gammaproteobacteria bacterium
GCTCTGCACAGCCCCCGTGGTGGATGCGATGCAAGGCGAAAATCTGGTCGAAAGCGCAGCGTACACGGGAGTACGTGAGCCTTTCGAACAGATTTTCAACGCCGCAGCGCGCCGCCACGGGGGCTGTGCAGAGCTTCCCTAGCGGACGTCGGGACGCGCCGCGGGGCCGGTGCCGCCGCGGACAGTGTCCGCCGGCTGTCCGCGGACGCCGGGCGGACAGGCCGGACACTATTCGAGAGAAGAGCAAACAGCGCAGAATCAGTACGTTATAGACTGGCACGGACGCTGCAATACGACGGCGAACTCACCCACTGTTTGCCGCCATGATCAAAGACACCGCCGCCCAGGACCGCCCCGTTTCCGCTCCGAGCCGCAAGATCCCGCGCCGCCGGCTCGTCCTCGCTGCCGCCGGCGTCGCACTGGCGACGCTGTCCGCCTACGCCGCGACCGGCTGGTTGTCCGGCGAGCTTTCGGTGGACGCCACGCGGCTTCGCA
The DNA here is from genome assembly GCA_016927175.1 of Gammaproteobacteria bacterium. Classification (GTDB taxonomy): domain Bacteria; phylum Pseudomonadota; class Gammaproteobacteria; order Steroidobacterales; family Rariloculaceae; genus ZC4RG20. Next base: position 496 of record JAFGNC010000038.1, read on the forward strand.
TCGCGACCGTCGAGCGCGGCACGCTGCTGCGCGACATCGCCGTCGACGGCCGCGTCACCGCGGCGAGCAGCCCGACGCTGTACGCGGTCGCGGCCGGCACCGTGAACCTGCGCGTCGTTGCCGGTGACGAGGTGGCCAAGGGCCAGGCTCTGGCGGAGCTCGACAGCCCGGAGCTCCAGAGCCGCCTCGCGCAGGAAGAAGCTACGCTCGCGAGCCTCGAGGCGGAGATAGAGCGTGCCGACGTGTCGGTGCGGCAGGGCCGCGCCGCTGCCCGGAACCGGATCGAGCAGGCCGAAGTCGACCGGGCGACTGCGGCGCGCGAGGCGGAACGGCTGGCGAGGGCCTATGAGCTCGGCGCGGTGCCGGAGATCGATCTGCTGCGCGCCCGCGCGAGCCTCGACAAGGCCGAGCTCGCGCTCGAGCATGCGCATCAGGACGCGCAGCTCGAGGAGGAAGGCCTGGCGCTCGATCTGCGCACGGCGCAACAGTCGCTGGACCGTCAGCTCGCGATCGTGGGCGAGCTGCGGCGCCAGGTCGAAGCGCTGACGATCCGCTCGCCGGTCGATGGCCAGGTCGGGCAGGTGCTGGTTGCGCAGAGCGCCTACGTCGCAACCAACACTCCGGTGCTGTCGGTCGTCGACCTTACGGCGTTCGAGGTCGAGATCAAGGTCCCGGAGAGCTTCGCGCGGGATCTCGCCATCGGCATGCCGGCCGAGATCCGGGCGGCCAACCGCCAGTACGCCGGCAGAGTGCGCTCGATCTCGCCCGAGGTCGTGAACGGCGAAGTGACGGGCCGGCTGCAGTTCGTCGGCGACTCCCCGGCCGGGCTGCGTCAGAACCAGCGCCTGTCCGCCCGCATCGTGCTGGACGAGAAGCCGAATGCGCTGCTGGTCGAGCGCGGTCCGTCGCTCGAGTCGGGCACCGGACGCTACGCCTGGTTCGTCGAGAACGGTGTCGCCGATCGCCGCCCGCTCGAGATCGGTGCCGCGAGCCTCGACAAAGTCGAGATCGTGTCCGGCGCCGAGGTCGGCGCGCGGATCATCGTGTCCGGCGCCGATACGCTCGGCGACGCCGAGCGCGTGCGGCTCGCCGGCGACTAGCCTCGGCCGCGTCCCGGCACGGGGAACGTGCAAAGCGACTGTCTTTTCGAAATCACTCAACCGAACGACCGGAGCCTCCCATGCTGCACATGCAGAACATTTCCAAGGTTTACCGCACCGAGCTCGTCGAGACGCACGCGCTGCGCAACTTCGACATCCACGTGCGCGAAGGCGAGTTCCTCGCCGTCACCGGGCCTTCCGGCTCGGGCAAGACGACGTTCCTGAACATCGCGGGCCTGCTCGAGGAAATCACCAGCGGCACGTATCGACTCGACGGCGAGGAAGTGCAGAGCCTGAACGACAACCAGCGCTCGCGGCTGCGCAACGAGAAGATCGGATTCATCTTCCAGGGCTTCAACCTGATTCCGGATCTGAACCTGTTCGACAACGTCGACGTGCCGCTGCGTTACCGCCGCATGCCGGCGGCCGAGCGCCGACGCCGCATCGAGACGGCGCTCGAGCGCGTCGGACTCGCCTCAAGGATGCGCCATTACCCGGCGGAGCTGTCGGGCGGCCAGCAGCAGCGCGCCGCGATCGCGAGGGCGCTCGCCGGCGAACCGCGACTGCTGCTTGCGGACGAGCCGACCGGCAACCTCGATTCGCAAATGGCGCGCGAGGTGCTGGAGCTGCTCGAGGACATCAACGCGCAGGGCGCGACGATCGTGATGGTCACGCACGATCAGGAGCTCGCAGCGCGCGCGCAGCGCAACGTGCACATCGTCGACGGCCAGCCGAGCGACCTCGAGCTCGGCCCGGTTCCGCTGGTTCGTCCCGCCGCCGAGCTGCGGCAAGTCTGAGGTGACAGCCATGCTTCGCTACTATTTTTCGCTCGCGCTGCGCAGCTTCCGGCGCAGCAGAGTGCTGACGGCGCTGATGGTGCTTGCGATCGCCCTCGGCATCGGCAGCAGCATGACGACACTGACGGTGTTTCACGTGCTGTCGGGCGACCCGCTGCCGGGCAAGAGCGACAAGCTCTACTATCCGCAGCTCGACGCCGAAAGCATGGTCGGCTACGTACCGGGCCAGGAGCCGCAAAACCAGCTGACCCGCTTCGACGCCGAAGCGCTGCTCGCGGCCGGGCGCGCGGATCGGCAGGCGCTGCTGACCGCCGGCCGCGTCGCCGTCGAGCCGCAGAGCGCGGAGCCGGCTCCATTCCACGCGGACACGCGCTACACGTCGGCGGACTTCTTCCCGATGTTCGACGTGCCGTTTCGGTTCGGTCAGGGCTGGAGCGGCGTCGAGGACGAGCGCCGCGCGCGCGTCGTCGTGATCTCCGAGGCGCTGAACGACAGGCTGTTCGGGGGCGAGAACAGCGTCGGCCGTACGCTGCGTCTCGATCAGATCGACTTTCGTATAGTCGGTGTGCTGGATCACTGGCGTCCGCACGTGCGGTTCTACGATCTGACGGCGATCGACCGCTTCGGCGGCGCCGAAGAAATCTTTCTTCCGTTCTCGACTTCACGGGATCTCGGCCTGAGCCGCTCCGGCTCGATCACCTGCTGGGACAGCACCGGCACGGACCCGACCGGGCTCAACGCGCCCTGCGTGTGGATGCAGTTCTGGGTGCAGCTCGATTCGCCGCGGAAGGCGCACGAATACCGCACGTTCCTCGAGAACTACTCCGAGGAGCAGCGCGCGGCCGGCCGTTTCGAGCGGCCGACCAACGTGCGTCTGCGCAACCTGACCGAATGGCTCGATCACAATCGGGTCGTGCCGAGCGACGTGCGCCTGCAGACCTGGCTCGCTTTCGGCTTCCTCGCCGTGTGCCTGCTGAACACGATCGGTCTGCTGCTCGCCAAATTCATGCGCCGCAGCGGCGAGATCGGCGTCCGGCGCGCGCTCGGGGCAGCGCGGCGCACGATTTTCTTTCAGTTCATCGTCGAGGCCGGCGTCGTGGGCGTCGCCGGCGGCCTGCTTGGCCTCGGTCTGGCCCTGCTCGGGCTGTGGACCGTGCGGCAGCAGCCGGCGAGTTATGCGCAGCTGGCGGAGATCGACGGCCTGATGCTCGCGACGACGCTGGTGCTCGCCCTGGCCGCGAGCCTGCTGGCCGGGGTTCTGCCGGCATGGCGCGCCTGTCAGGTCACGCCGGCCATTCAGCTGAAGTCGCAATAGCGCCCTGTGAACGACCATCGAACCGGAGACGAACATGGACTTTGTGCCGATCATGTCTACGTTGAAGCGTCACAAGACTGCTGCGGCGCTGATTGCGCTCGAGATCGCGCTGAGCTGCGCCATCGTCGCGAACGCGGTGTTCGTGATCCGCGAACGGCTCGACCGCATGAGTCAGCCGAGCGGCATCGTCGTGACGGAGCTGATTCAGATCGAGCTCGAAGGCATCGGCAGAGCGGGCAGCGAACCGTCGACGCGCGACGAGGACATGGCCGCTTTGCGCGCAATCCCGGGCGTCCGATCCGTGGCCGCGACCAACCAGGTCCCGTACGGCATGTCGTCGTGGAACACGTCGGTCAACCTCGAGCCGGATCAGATGCAGCCGATCCTGAACGGCGCGAGCTTCTACGGCAGCGAGGACCTGCTCGAGACGCTCGGGCTGCGCCTCGTCTCCGGCCGCGGACTCGAGCCGGACGAGTATCAGCAGTACGAGGCTCTGGTCGAGCGCGGCGCCGAAGGCGCGGTGCCGTCGGTCGTCATCACGGCGAGCATGGCCGGGCGCCTTTTCCCGGACGGCGACGCCGTCGGCCGAACCGTCTACGTGTGGTCGGATCAGCCGACGCGTATCGTCGGCGTGGTCGAGCACCTGCAGCGGCCCGGCGACTACTTCGGGCCGAGCGACCGCGAGTATTCGATGCTGCTCCCGGTGACGGCGCCGATGGAGTACGGCGATCGGTACGTGCTGCGCGTCGACCCGGAGCGCCGCGAAGAGATCCTGGCAGGCGCGGTCGACGCCCTGCTCGAGATCGAGCCGGACCGGATCGTATCGGAGGAGAGCACGACGACCATCGAGCAGCTGCGCGAGGAGTTTTTCCAGCAGGACCGCGCGATGGCCTGGCTGCTCGTCGCCGTCTGCGTGGCGCTGCTGGCCGTGACGGCCGCCGGCATCGTGGGCCTCGCGAGCTTCTGGGTTCAGCAGCGCAGTCGGCAGATCGGCGTCCGCCGCGCTGTCGGCGCAACGCGGGGGCAGATCCTGCGCTACTTCCAGACCGAGAACTTCCTGCTCGCGACGATCGGCATCGTCCTCGGCATGGCGCTCGCGTACGCGATCAACGCTCTGCTGATGGAGCGCTACGAGCTCGCTCGGCTGCCATGGCAGTTCCTGCCGATAGGTGCCGTCACGGTATGGCTGCTGGGGCAGCTCGCCGTTCTCGGTCCCGCTCTTCGCGCGTCGGCCGTCCCGCCGGCAGTCGCGACTCGCAGCGTGTAAAGTGCGCTGTCGGAGTCAGGACATCCGAACGCCATGCCTACCGTTCTGGTCATCGACGACAACCCCGCGGTCGCCAACGCGCTCGACGTGCTGTTCTCGCTGCAGGACATCCGCACGTTGAGCGCGGAGTCGCCGGAGGCGGGCCTCGCGCTGCTCGAGCGCGAGCCGGTGGACCTCGTGATCCAGGACATGAACTTCACGGCCGACACGACGTCGGGCAAGGAGGGCGAAGCGCTGTTCCGCGCGATCCGCGACGCTCGTCCGGACCTGCCCGTGATCCTGCTGACCGCGTGGACTCATCTCGAGACGGCCGTCGAGCTGGTCAGGGCCGGCGCGGCCGATTACCTCGCGAAGCCATGGGACGACCGCAAGCTGCTCGCAACGGTCAACAATCTGCTGGAGCTGTCCGAGACGCAGCGGGAGCTCGGGCGCATGCGCGCCGGCTCGCGCGCGCGCCGGCGCGAGCTCGCGCGGCGCTACGATCTGCGGGGGCTGGTCTACGCGGACGCGGCGACGGAGAACGTCGTCGCGCTCGCCTGTCAGGTTGCGCGCGCCGACGTGCCGGTGCTGATCACGGGTCCGAACGGCTCGGGCAAGGAGAAGATCGCGGAGATCATCCAGGCGAACTCGTCGGTCAGAGACGGGCCGTTCGTGACGCTCGACTGCGGCGCGCTGCCGTCCGAGCTGATCGAGGCGGAGCTGTTCGGCGCCGATGCCGGCGCCTATACCGGCGCCAACCGCCCGCGCGAGGGCAAGTTCGACGCCGCCGACGGCGGCACCCTGTTCCTGGACGAGATCGGCAACCTGCCGCCGGCGGGGCAGATGAAATTGCTGCGGGTGCTCGAGACCGGCCGCTTCGAGCGGCTCGGCTCGAACCGCGAGCGCCGCGTCAAAGTCCGCGTGATCAGCGCGACGAACGCGGACCTGCCGGCGATGATCGAGGCCGGCGCGTTTCGCGAGGACCTGTACTACCGGCTCAACACGATCGAAATCCGGCTGCCGCCCCTCGCGAAGCGGCCCGACGACGTCCCGCCGCTCGCCGAGCACTTTCTCGCGCCGGACAAGCGGCTGTCGGACGACGCGCTGGCCGCGCTGAAGGCGTACTCGTGGCCGGGCAACGTGCGGGAGCTGAAGAACACGATGGAGCGCGCCTCGCTCCTCGCCGCCGGCCCCGCGATCACGGTCGCGGACCTCGGCCTGCGCGCAGCCGCGTCCGTGCCGGCCGCACGCGACCAGGAGCCGGGCCGCGAGCAGATCGAGGCGGCGCTCGAGCGCGCGAAGGGCGTCATCGCCAAGGCGGCGTCGGAGCTCGGCCTGAGCCGGCAGGCGCTCTACCGGCGCATGGACAAGCTGGACATCGAAAGGACATGAGCGGGCAGGCCCGGCGGCAGCGGGTCCCGCGCCTTTCCGTGACGATGCGCTTTTCGCTGATCACGCTGGCGCTGGTCGTCTCGGCGGCGGCGCTCGCGCTCGCGCTCGGGGAGCGGCTCGGGGATGTGTGGCTCGCCGGCGGCATCGCGATTGCCGTCATGGCGCCGCTCGCCCTGTACGTCGTGCACGCCGGTTTCGCGCCGATGCTCGCGATGTTCCGCGCGCTCGCCGGCACGGTCGCGAGCTTCCGCGACGGCGACTTCTCCTTCTCGCTGCGCTGGAAGCGCAACGACGAGCTCGGCGATCTCGTCGCCGCGCACAACGAGCTGAGCGCGGCGCTGCGCGAGGAGCGCAGGGAGCTGGTGCAGAGAGAGCTGCTGCTCGACACGATGCTGCAGAACACGCCGGTCGCGATGCTGCTGTGCGATTCGCGCGGGCGTATCGTCTACGCGAACATCGCAGCCCGGAAGCTGCTGCACGACGGCCGGCGCCTTGAAGGGCAGTCGCTCGCCGCGCTGCTCGAAGCGGGGCCGGCGCCGCTGCGCGAGGCGGTCGAGCGCGGCGGGGACGGTCTGTTCGCCGTGCCGCGCGACGAGGACGAGGACGACGTCTATCACCTCGCCCGGCGCCGCTTCACGCTGAACGGCCGTCAGCACGAGCTGTTCCTGCTGCGTTACCTGACGGTCGAGCTGCGTCGGCAGGAGGTGCGGACCTGGAAGAAGGTCATTCGCGTGATCAGCCACGAGCTGAACAACTCGCTCGGGCCGATCGGCTCCCTCGCGCACTCGGGCGCGGAGCTCGTGCGCCGCGGCGAGCACGGCCGGCTCGAGCAGATCTTCGCGGGCATAGAGGAGCGCACGCGCCACCTCGACGGTTTCATCCGCGGCTACGCGAGCTTCGCCAAGCTGCCGGCGCCGCGCGTCGAAGACGTGATGTGGCCGGGGTTCGTCGAGCGTCTGCGGAGCCAGGTCGAGTTCCGCACCGACGAGCCGGTCCCGGACGCGCCGGGCCGCTTCGATCCGGGGCAGCTCGAGCAGGCGCTGCTGAATCTGCTGCGCAACGCGCACGAGTCGGGGTCGCCGCCGGAGGACGTGCGGCTCAAGGTCCGGCGCCTGGCCGGCAAGTTTTCGATCGAGGTCCGCGACCGCGGCTCGGGCATGAGCGAGGGCGTGCTGTCGAACGCGCTGTTGCCGTTCTATTCGACGAAGCGCGGCGGAACGGGGCTCGGGCTCGCGCTCGTGCGCGAGATCGCCGAGGCGCACGGCGGCCGCGTCGCGCTGGCGAACCGCGACGGCGGCGGACTGATCGCGACGGTCGTCATTCCGGACTAACGGCGCGATAGCCTGCGGCTGGCTCGATACGAGGCGACGCGAAGCGAGCGCTCATTGCTCGTATCGGAAGTCGTGGCGCCGGTTTTGTCGATACTCGCCGAGGCGCCGTTGCCGGCGACGGACCTGTCGCCGGTCGCGAATCGGCTCGCGGCGCACGGTGCACGAGGCTTCGACTGCTCCGTTTCGGAAGTAATCCGGAACGGGCCGTACGGCTCGCGCCAAAAGGCGTTTCGATCTAGTATCCGGGGCAACTGCGCCAAGTGGCCCGCGCGATGCGTCGAGCCGAAAGCGCATCGGATCCGGAGGGGAGTATTTATGAAGAACGGCGCACGCACTGCGCCCGCGCTGGCGGCGGTTTCTTTGGTCGGCTCGTTCGCAATGGCTCAGCAGGTCGCGGATCCGGGCTTCGAAAGTGTGGGACGAGGCGCGCCTCTCGCGGCGGACCTCAACGATTACGAGATGACGGGCGCGACGCTGCGGCGGGTCATGACTCCGGAAGGGCCGCGTCGCGATCCGAGCGGCTTCATCGGCTCGGCCCGTCCCGGCGAGACGCCGCCCGGCATCGAGCCGCTCGAGAGGGATCTTTTTACGTCCGACGACTTCTATCAGGACCGCGAGCTCTGGAGCGATCCGCGCTACTTCCGCTGCAACAGCTCCGCAGCGATCGAGGACCTGTGGGGCGGCAACCGCAACAGCCTGATCGGCGAGAATCCGCCGGCGTCGGCGCCGTGGGGTCACTGCGATCGCGACTATCCGCGCGAAGCCATCGTGAGCCCGTACGAGTTCGACACCGCGGAGGAGCATTACAACGCGCTGCTCGAGGAGACGCGCGGGCGGGGCGGACCGACGCAGCACACTTACGCGACCGTGCCGGGCGAATGGACGGGGCGTTACATGCACCCGGGCCGAACGCCGGGCAACCAGTACTGGTTCCGCATGCGGCACGTGCAGGTTCCGACGATCCTGTCGCTGCTGACGCCGGAGTATCAGACGCGGATGGTCCAGGAGGCTTACCACCACGGCAACACGAACAGGGCGCAGTGGCCGTCGCAGTACTGCTGGCCGGAAGGCTTCATGCGGCGCTGGCACGAGGCGGCCGTGTGGGAGCACTACATCATGGTCACGCCGCAGGTCGTGCAGATCATGGCGGGCGTCGCGCGCAACTTCGTCACGAACATTCACATCGGCCGCGAGTTCAAGATGGACGGCCGCGTGCCGCGGCTCGGCGAGGACGTCCCGCGCTGGTACGGCGAGACGATCGGCTTCTGGGACGAGGACGTGCTGATCACGTGGACGTCGAACATCCAGGGCTGGATGACCCACGCCGCGTTCGAGCATTCGAACCAGATGCAGACGATCGAAATCTATACGCCGAACCGGGACGAGGACGGGAACTTTCTCGGCCTGAACCACGAAGCGATCTTCTACGATCCCGAGGCGCTCGTGGAGCCGGTGCGCATCGTCCGCAATTACGTCAAGCTCAGCGACTACAACGAAGGCGACCCGTACGTCTTCATCGAGTGCGTGCCGACGATCTATCCGGTCAAGGGCACGGCGACGCCGGTTTCGCCGGGCACGGTCATCGAGTACGAGATTCCGGACATGTACGGCCGGCCCTGGGCCCAGATCTGGGAGAAGTACTGGGAAGAGGGCATGGAGAAGCCGGAGCAGGACGACATCTTCAGCTTCGAATGAGATCTCGCGTCGAGGCCGCGGCTTAGCGAGCGCAGGCGTATCGGCGAGGGCCCGTGACCACGGTCACGGGCCCGTCTCATGAATCCCGTCTCATGAATCCCGTCTCA
>JAFGNC010000002.1 GCA_016927175.1 Gammaproteobacteria bacterium
GCCGCCGAGTTCGTCGAGATGATCGTCGGCGTCGGCGCGGCGCGCGTGCGCGACCTGTTCAAGCAGGCGCGCGAGAATGCGCCCGCGATCATCTTCATCGACGAGCTCGATGCGATCGGGCGCGCGCGCGGCGGCGTCGCGATCGGCGGCGCGTCGAGTGAGCAGGAGCAGACGCTGAATCAGATCCTGACGGAAATGGACGGCTTCTCGAGCCGCGAAGGGATCATCGTGCTGGCCGCGACGAACCAGCCCGACGTGCTCGACCGCGCGCTGCTGCGGCCCGGCCGCTTCGACAGGCGCGTCGTCGTGAACCTGCCGGACAAGAGCGGCCGCGTGGAGATCCTGAAGATACACACGCGCAACGTTCCGCTCGCGCAGGACGTCGCGCTCGACGAGCTCGCCGCGTCGACCCCGGGGTTTTCGGGCGCGGACATCCGCAATCTCGTCAACGAGGCGGCGCTGCTCGCCGCGCGCCGCGAGCAGAGCGACGTGCGCCCGCGCGATTTCCTCGACGCGCTGGAGAAGATCGTGCTGGGCCCCGAGCGGCCGCTGCTGCTGACGCAGGACGACCGCGAGCGCATCGCCTACCACGAGAGCGGCCACGCGATTCTCGGGATCGTCGTGCCCGGCGCGGATCCCGTCCATCGGGTCACGATCGTGCCGCGCGGCCAGGCGCTCGGCGTCACGTACCAGCGGCCGGACAGCGATCGTTACAACTATCCGGAAGCTTACCTGCGAGCGCGCATCGTCGGCATGCTGGGCGGGCGTGCCGCGGAGGAGATCGTCTACGGAACGCGGACGACCGGTGCCGAGAACGACATCGCTCAGGCCACGGAGCTCGCGCGCAACATGGCAACCCGCTGGGGCATGAGCGAGGAGATCGGGCTCGTGCAGCTCGCGCCGCAGCGCAACCCCTACCTGAGCGGCCCGGGCGGCTCTTGGGGCTACGGCGGCGAGAAGCCGTTCAGCGAGGAAACGGCGCGGGCGATCGACGCCGAAGTGCGCCGTATCATCGGCGAGAGCCATGCGACGGCCCGGCAGCTGCTCGAGAAGCACCGCGGCGCGCTCGACGCGCTCGCTCGCGCGCTGCTCGAGCGCGAGACCCTCGACGAGCGGGAGATCCTCGAGGTCACCGGGCTCGAGGCGGCGGCGGCGCTCGAGGACGGGCCGGACCGCGCCGCGGGCGCAGGCGCCTGAGACCGAGCGGGCGGCCGCCCGAGACCGTGCGCCGGCGTGAGGTCGGCACACGCGCCGCCGGACGACGCAGACGCGCGGCATTCGGGATCGCCGGATCGTCAGGCCAGCGTCACGCCGATCAGCGCCCCGGCTGCGTAAGTGATGCCGGCCGCGGCCGCGCCGATCGTCACCTGTCTGACGGCGGAGTAGACGGGACCGCGTCCGCTGAACAGCGACGTCGCGACCCCGAGCGCCGCGGACGCCGCGATGCTGGCGCCGAGGCTCCACGCGATGCCGGCCGCGCCGGCCGTGAGGAAGAACGGCAGTACCGGAAAAATCGCGCCGACCGCGAACAGCACGAACGAGAACCCGGCGGCGCTCCACGGATTGCCGCCCATCTCGGCCGGATCTATGCCGAGCTCTTCGCGCGCCAGCGTGTCGAGCGCCTGCTCCTTGTCGCGCATGATCTCCGCCGCGACCCGCTGCGCGTCCTCGCGCGGCAGACCCTTGGCCTGGAAGATCAGCGCGAGCTCCTTGCGCTCGGCCTCCGGCGTTTCCTCTATCTCCCGCGCCTCGCGCTCGATCTGCGAGCGTGCGAGCTCGCGTGAGTTCGTGACCGACAGCCATTCGCCGAGCGCCATCGACAGGGCGCCGGCGATCAGCCCCGCAAGGCCCGTCATCAGGATCGTCTCGGACGCGGCGCCGGCGCCGGCGACGCCCATGACGAGCGACAGGTTCGACACGAGCCCGTCGTTCGCGCCGAGCACGGCGGCGCGCAGCTCGTTGCCGGAGCCGCGGCGATGCCATCGCTCGGCGCGCGCGATCTCGGCTCCGGCGAGCCCGCCGCCGCTCGTCACGGCGGCCTGTATCACGGCCGCATGTCCGCGCTCCTCGGACGAAAGATGCGCCGCGTCGGCCTGCCCCGCGTACTTGTCGCGGTCCGCCAGCTCCGTCGACGCCACGGTCGGCAGCACGAACCGCGGACCGAAGCGCTGCGCGAGACGCGCCAGCACGCGCGTGCGGAAGCTCGGCACGAAGTGCTCCGCGTCGACGCCGGCCTCCGCGAGCTTGGCTCGCCACGTCTCGGCGTGCTCGGCTTCCGCTCGCGACAGCTGCATGAACAGGTCCTTGCGGACGGGGTCCTGTTCCGCTGCCGCGAGCGCGGCGTACAAGGCGGAGCCGTCGAGCTCGTCGCGCAGGTTTTCGGCATAGCGATCGATGTCGGGCTGCGGCGTGTGCAGGCGTCTTCTGATCATGGCGCGTATTGTAGGCGGGAACGCACCGGTCCGAGGCGCTTCGGCCGAGCAGTGCCGATTCGCCGATGCCGCGCGATGCGCAGGAAAGGGCGTGTCCCGGTGCCGGCCCTGTTCGAAGACGAGATCATGGACAGGCTGCTCGAGCAGGGTCTGCTCGCGGCCGGCGCCGAATGAGCGGACGCGTCACGCGCGGCGCGAAGCGGTGAAGATGTCCCACGCGACGAGGAACAGCGCGGCAATCAGCGGACCGAGCAGAAGCCCGTTCATGCCGAAGATAGCGAGTCCGCCGAGCGTCGAGATCAGCACGACGTAGTCGGGGATCTTCGTGTCCTTCCCGACCAGTATCGGGCGCAGCACGTTGTCCACGAGGCTGATCACGAGCGCGCCGAACGCGAGCAGCACGATGCCCTGCCAGACCCTGCCCGTCGCGAGCAGATAAACGCCGAGCGGGAACCAAACGACCGGTGCGCCGATCGCGGGGAGCAGCGACAGCAGGCCCATCACGACGCCCCACAGCGCCGACGCCGGAACACCCAGCACCCACAGGATCAGCCCGCCGAGCGCTCCCTGCACGACGGCAACGGACAGCGTGCCCTTGATCATTGCGCGCACGACAGTCGTCAGCTTGCCGATCAGCGCGTTCTGCTGCTCGGGCCGCAGCGGGATGGCCGTCTGTATTCGGGCGGCGAGCTCGTCCCCGTCCCGCAGCAGGAAGAACAGCAGATACAGCATCACGAACAGCCCGACGACGAGGTTGAAAGTGTTCTGACCGACGTCGAGAAGCTGCTGCGCCAGAAACTGACTTCCCGCCTGCAGTCCGGCCGCGACCCTTTCCTGCAGGTCGCCGAGGTTCGCGATGCCGAAGCGGCGAAGCAGATCGACGGCCCATTGCGGCAGCGCATCCACGGCCCGCAGCAGGTAGGCCCCGAAATCGAGCTCGCCCGCCTGGATGCGGTCGTAGACTCCGGCGGCCTGACGCACGAGCAGGGCGCCGACCAGCATCAGCGGCACGATCACGATGACGACGATGATGACGAGCGTCGTCAGCGCGGCGACGTTTTCGCGCTCGCGCATCGCTTTGCAGAGCCGCCGGTACAGCGGCGCGAACAGGATCGCGATCGCGGCCCCCCAAAGCACGGCGCCGTAGAAGGGCCACACGATCCATGCGAACGCGGCCGTCACGGCCGCGACGAGCAGCACGAACGCTTTGTCTTCGAGCGACGACGGGTGACTGCGCCCGGTCATTCTGTGGCGGGGACCGCGGAGCGGCTGGGCGGGACCGCCTTCATCAGCGCCCCGGCGCTCGCCGGGCTTCGTTCATCAGCGCCGCGATCTTCGCGACCAGCCGCCTGGCCTCGAGCTCCTCGACGGCGGCGGCCTGGCGTCTTTGCCAGTTGGGATAGCCTTCCGTGCTGCCCGGCAGGTTGACGAGGTCGCGCTCCTCGACCAGGTCGTCCAGCTGCACGACCGCGAGCGCGGCGCGGGTGCTCGCCAGGAACGCGTGCACTGCGACGGCGAGAGCGGGATCGTAGCGGCTTTCGGCGCCGAAGCCTTTCGGCAGCGGGAGGCCCAGCGAGCGGAGCGCCTCGACGACGTGCCGGCGGTCGCGCGCGCGCCGCTCGCGCTGCTCGGCATGCGTCGACTCGTCGGGGTAAAGGCCGTTCTGCTGTTTCAGCTCGATGTCCCGCTCTTCCCACCAGCCGCGCAGCGGCGCGAGGTCGTGACTGCCGACTGCCGCGAGCGAGAGCGGCGGATACTGCCGAGGCGCGATCAGCCGGCCCTGCTCGTCGTGCTCGAAGAACAGGATTCTATACGACAGGATGCCGCGGTCGCTCAGCTCCTCCCTGAAGCCGGGAGGTACCGTGCCGAGGTCCTCGCCGACGACGATGCATCGGTGGCGGCGGCTTTCGAGCGCGATGATGCCGGTCAGATCGTCGCGTGGATACGAGACGTACGCGCCTTCGGCAGGCGGCCGGTCTTTCGGCACCCAATAAAGATGCTGCAGCCCGATCGCGTGGTCGATGCGCAGCCCTCCGGCATGGCGCATGTTCGCGCGGATCATGTCGATGAAGGCGGAGTAGCCGTGCCTGCGCAGCGCGCGCGGCTCGAAGGGTGGAAGGCCCCAGTCCTGACCCGCAGGGTTGAATACGTCCGCCGGCGCGCCGGCGCTCGCGCCGGCGGCGAACAGCGGCGCATCGGACCAGGCTTCCGCTCCGGCCCTGTCGGCGCCGACGGCGAGATCGCGGTACAGTCCGATGGCGACGCCGGCGTCGCGGGCCGCATCGGCGGCCTGCTTCAGCTGCTCGTCGGCGATCCATTGCAGCCATGCGAAGAAGTCGATGCGCCGGCGGTTGCGCTGCGCGAAGTGCTCGACCTCGGGCGACTCGGCGTTTCGATAGGCGCGGGGCCAGCGCCGCCAGTCCGCCTGCGCGGACGAGCGCGCGGCGAAGTGCTCGCGCAGCGCCTGCCAGACGCAGAAGCGTTCGAGCTCTTCGCCCTGCTCGCGACGAAACGCTTCGAATGCCCGACGTCTCTCCGGCGCAACCGCGGACTGCTCGAACAGCGTCTCGAGCACGGGCAGCTTCAGCTCGGCGACGGCAGCGTAATCGACGAGCTCCCCTTGCCGGCAGCGTCCGACGCGGGCGAGAAACTCGGTCGACTCGACGACGGTGCGGGCACGGTCGCAGCCCTTCAGCTCCGGAACCGCCGTCACGTCGATGTACAGGGCGTTCAGGAAGAGGCGGCTCGCGGGGGAGTAGGGGCTCGCGTGCCGCGGGTTGTCGACGAAGCCCGCATGCAGCGGGTTCAGTCCTATTACGGACGCGCCGAGCCGTCCCGCGATCGCCGCGAACTGCTTCAGATCGGAAAAGTCGCCGATGCCCCAGTTGCGCTCCGAACGCAGCATGTAGAGCTGAACGGAGATGCCCCAGACGCGTCCGCCGCGTTCGAGATGCTCGGGCACCCAGCAGCGGTCCGGCACGACGATCAGGGGCGCCTCGCCGCGTTCCCGGCCGTCCGCCCGCAGACGCAGCGCGTGGTAGCCGAGCGGGAGCCGCAGCTTCAGCTCGAGGCGACGGCGCTCGCGTCGGCGCTGCCGGCCGAGCAGCTCGAGCTCGGCGAATCTGGCGCGCCCGGCGTGCTCGGCTCCTTGTTCCTCGACCACGTGCCATTCGATCTCGGCGCAACCTGCCGGAAGCGTGACGGTCACACCCGCCGGCAGCCGCGATTCGCGAACCACGATCGGCTCCAGCGGCCGGGTCCACTCGTCGCGCTCGAGCTCTGCGAGAGCCTTCTCCGCGTCCGCCGTGCGCTCGACGCGGATACCCATCGCCGCGAGCAGGCGCCGCTTCACGGAAGCGGATGGTCGGCGCACGGTTCCGCCGGCATCGCGGAACTCCGGCTCTATGCCGCAGCGGTCGGCCAGGCGGTCGAGGGGGCGCATCGAGCTCCGCGGGGGGAAGGAGACGGATGCAATCGCCGCATGCACGACTCATGCCCGGCCGGCGCGCTGGCATGGCGCTTGCAGACGAGGATGGCTCCGCAGTCGCCCGGGCGGAATCCAGGATCGAATGCGGAGGCGCCGAACGGCTTCGACGCGTCCCGCAGGCCGACTGCGGGAATACCGCGTCGACGGCGCTGATTGAGCCGGCGGCATCGATCCGCTCGCGGGTGGACCAGGGACGGGAAAATCCGTAGTTGCGAACGAAACATCCTCTTGACACGCGTCCCGCCGCCCGTGCGCGCACGCTGCGGTGCTGGCGGAGTCTCACGGCCGGGTGGTCGCGGCTTTCGCATCCTTCGACGACGGCGACGTGAAGACGATCCTCGTCGTCGACGACGAAGCCGACATCGCGCTGACGCTGCAGGCGTTCGTCGAGCTGCACGGGTTCCGCGTCGTCGTCGCCTACGACGGCGTCGAAGCGCTGCAGAAGGCGCTGTCCGACCCTCCCGACCTGATCGTCACGGACGTCACGATGCCGCGCATGAACGGATTGGAGCTCGTGGAGAAGCTGCGCGAGTCGGCGGCTGGACAGGACATCCCGGTCATTCTGATCTCGGCGCGCGACTATCGCAGCGCGCTGCCCTATTTCCGGAAGCCTTTCGACCCGAACGCGCTGATCGAGGAGATCAGGCGGTTGTTGCCGTAGCGGCCGCACATCGTCCGCGGAAGGCCGGGATGGGGAGCCTGGAGCCTGCGTCGATCCGGGCGCGGCGCGGTCCGGATGTTGCAGCGCGAAGGGCGGGCCGGGGCGGGCCCGGGGCCGGCCGGGCGGTGCCCCGGCGGGACGCCGGTTACAGGGACTGCAAGACGGATTGCAATTTCTGGTGGCAGTAAAACGACAGCCTGCACGGGTGCAGCGGCGGCGGCAGACGCGGTATCGTGCGCGCAGCGGTGGGCCCGGTGCCGGTGCCGGCAGGGCACGGATCTTGCTTAGGCGAGTCGGGGGATCGCGCCGCCGCGAGGAGCCGGCTGCGCGATGCGAAAAAGATAACGACAGAACAAAAGAATGAGAACCGTGGTGCGAGTAGCCGAAGGAAATTCAGCGGCCGAGCGTCGGTCGTCGCGGGCGTTTCGCGGCAGAAAGCCGGGGCGGGCCCGAGCCGCGTCCGCCCCGAGGGTCGACGTGATCGGGTCGAAGATCAGCCTCTGCGACGCGGATAGGAGCCTCGCGCTGCTCGAAACCCGCCTGCGCGACGGCGAGGGCGGTTACGTCTGCTTCACCAACGTCCACGCCGCCGTCATGGGGCGCCGGGATCCGCGCTTCAGGCTCGTCACGAACGAGTCCTTCCTCAGCGTGGCCGACGGCAAGCCCGTCTATTGGGCCGGCAAGCTGAACGGCGGCGCCGGAATCGGCCACGTGCCGGGCCCGGACTTCATGCTGCTCGCGATGCGGCACTTCAGGGATCGCCGGCATTTCCTGTACGGCTCGACACCGGAGGTGCTGTCGCGCCTCGTGCCGGCGCTCCAGGCGGAAATTCCGGGCCTGGACATCTGCGGCACGTTCGCGCCGCCGTTCAAGCAGCTGACGCGCGAGGAGAAGCAACAGCACTACGAGATGATCCGGCAGTCGGGCGCCGACTTCGTCTGGGTCGGTCTCGGCGCCCCGAAGCAGGAACAGTGGATGGCCGATGCGTGGCCGTTCCTCGCGCCGAGCGTGCTGCTCGGCGTCGGCGCAGCGTTCGATTTCCATTCCGGCAAAACGCCCCGCGCTCCGGCGAAGCTGCGCCACGCCGGGCTCGAGTGGCTGTACCGCCTGGCGCAGGAGCCGAGGCGTCTCGGCAAGCGTTACCTGGTCACGAACACGCTGTTCCTGTGGTACACGCTCGCGGATCGGCTCGCGTCGACCCGCAATTTCTGACGCGCCGCCGCCGTCAGTCGACGTCGAAGCGGATGCCCTGCGCGAGCGGCAGCTCGCGCGAGTAATTGACGGTATTCGTCGCCCGGCGCATGTACGCCTTCCATGCGTCGGAGCCGGATTCGCGGCCGCCCCCGGTGTCCTTTTCGCCCCCGAAAGCGCCGCCGATCTCCGCGCCGCTCGTGCCGATGTTCACGTTGACGATGCCGCAGTCCGAGCCGCGCGCCGAGCAGAACAGCTCCGCTTCACGGACGTCGTTCGTGAAAATCGCCGAAGACAGGCCCTGCGGCACGTCGTTGTGCCGGGCCACGGCCTCTTCGAAGTCGTCGTAGCGGATGAAGTACAGCACCGGAGCGAACGTCTCCTCGCGAACGAGCGGCTCGGTGCCCGTGACCTCGACGATCGCCGGCCGCACGTAGAAGCCGCCGCGCGGCACGCCGTCGACGACGCGCTCGCCGCCGTGCACCGCGGCGCCGCCGGCGGCGAGCCGCGCGAGCGCCGCCTGCATCGCACCGAACGCCGGCTCGTCGATCAGCGGGCCGACCAGCACGTTCGGGTCGAGCGGGTTCCCGATCGGCAGCCGCCGGTAAATCGCGAGCAGCCGTTCGAGCAGCGCGTCCGCGACGCTCGAGTGAACGATCAGCCTGCGCAGGCTCGTGCAGCGCTGCCCGCAGGTCCCGACGGCGGCGAAGACGATCGACCGCGCCGCAAGCTCGAGATCCGCGCTCGGCGTCACGATCGCGCCATTGTTGCCGCCGAGCTCGAGCAGCGCGCGACCGAGCCGGGCGGCAACGCTCTGCCCGACGGCGCGGCCCATGCGCACGGAACCCGTCGCCGATATCAGCGGCAGCCGCGGCGACGCGGCCAGCGCCTCGCCGACGTCCGCCTCGCCCGCGACCAGAGCGAGCAGCCCCGGCGGGGCGTCGAAATCCTGCGCGACGCGCTGAGCGATCGCGTGGCACGCCATCGCCGTCAGCGGCGTCTTGTGCGACGGCTTCCACACGACGCTGTCGCCGCAGACGAGCGCGACCATCGCGTTCCACGACCACACGGCGACCGGAAAGTTGAATGCCGTCACGACGCCGATCGGGCCGAGCGGGTGCCACTGCTCCGCGAGCCGGTGCTCGGGCCGCTCGCTCGCCATCGTGACGCCGTAGAGCTGTCTGCCGAGGCCCGTCGCAAAGTCGCAGACGTCGATCATCTCCTGCACCTCGCCGCGGCCCTCCTCGGCGATCTTGCCGGCCTCGCGGCTGACCAGTTCGCCGAGCGCGGCCTTGTGCGCGCGCAGCTCGAGGCCGATCCGCCGGACGAGCTCCGCGCGGCGCGGCGCCGGCACGCTGCGCCAGCGCTCGAACGCAGCCGCGGCTGCGTCGACCGCGGCCGCGGCGTCGGCCGGCGCCGCGAATTCGAGCTCCGCGAGGGTGCTCCCGTCGATCGGCGAGCACAGCCTGCGGCGCACCCCTGCGCCGCGGCGCCAGTCGGGGCCGATCGCGACGGCGCACGGCTCGGCCGGCAGCCCGAGCGTGCGAAAGAGCCGCTGAAGTTCCTGCATCTCGCTCACCTCGAATGCGACAGATCCACCGACTCGGCGAAGTGCCTGCCGAAGCGGTTCGCAAGGAAATCTTCGAGCTCGATCTGTTCCTGGCGCAGAAATCCCGTGTCCGGCAGCCTGCCGCCGAGCGCGAGATCGAGCGCCGCGCAGACGCCGGCGGCCGTGCTGATCTGAATCGCGCTCCACGGCTCCCCGAACAGCGTCTGCGAATAGATGATCCGCGCGTCGCTGATCTGCACGAGCTGGTCCGCGCGCCAGCCGCTTGCCGTGCAGAACACGACTACGAGGTCCTGGAACGTGACGGGCACGGCGGTCTCGAGCACGTCCTTCAGCACGCCGCGCCGCTGGCCGAGCTTCAGGTCGCGGATCAGGAAGGCCATCAGGTCGCGGTGCCCCGGGTAGCGAATCGTCTTGTAGTCGACCTCGCGGGCACGGCCCTCGAGCGTGTCGCACAGCGTGCCGACGCCGCCCGACGTGTTGAACGCCTCGTACTGCACTCCGGCGAGCCAGAAATGCTCGAGCCCTTCGAGCGGCAGCACCTGCGTGCGGCGGCCGTCGAGGATCGCATCGGCCGGGTTGCAGTACTCGTTGATGAGGCCGTCCGTGGACCAGGTCAGGTTGTAGCGCAGCGCGTTGGACGGGAACTGCGGCAAAGCGCCCACGCGCAGATGCACGGCGTCGAGCCGGTCGAACGCCCGCGTCAGACCGTACGCCAGGATCGCGACGAAGCCGGGCGCGAGCCCGCACTGCGGCATGAAGACCTGGCCGCGCTGCGCGCCGGCCGCGATGTCGCGGATGCGCCGCGTCGTCTCGACGTCCTCGGTCAGGTCGAAGTACGACGCGCCCGCGGCGCTCGCGGCCTCGGCGACGGACGGATTGTGATCGAAGCTCAGCGCCGAGATCACCGCGGCGCGGCCCGCGAGCGCCGTCCGGAGGTCCGAGCGCTCCGCGACGTCGACGCGCGCCGTAGACACGTTGCGATAATGCGCGACGCGCTCGAGCCGCCGCTCGTCGGCGTCGCAGACCAGCAGGTCGTAATCGCCCGACTCGGACAGCAGCGCGGCGATCATGCGGCCGATCTTGCCGGCGCCGAAGCAGACGACGCTATGCACCCTTCGGCTCCGGCACCTTCCAGTCCTCGGGCATCTCCGAGAAGTCGATCAGCGGCTCGTCGTCGGCGGCCGCGATCGCGTCCTCGATCTGCTCGTAGAAGCCGCGGCCCGCCTGCTCGGAGAACGTGATGTGAACTTCGGGCGAGTCGCCGGGCCGCGGCCGCTGCACGTATTCCGGGAAGATTGACTCGGCCGCGTCACCGCCGGCGTAGCCCTTCGCGAACATCTGCCGCAGCACGCCGAAGCCGTCGTTGCGGACCAGCGTCTCGCCGCGGGGATGGCCGCCTTTTGCGATCAGGTGCTCCCGGAAGGCGTCGAGGTCGTGGCAGTCGTAGGCGACGTGCTGACAGGCGTGGTCGCCGTGACGCTCGACGAACTTCGTGACCTGCGACTTGCGGCGCCGGTCGATGCCCTCGACGAGCGCGATGCCGAAGTCGCCGTGGTCGATGCACCAGATTTTCATGCTGCTGTCGGGGTCGTCGGGGCGCACGTCGTCGATCCGGTTGATCAGCGTGCCGCCTTCGACCTCGACGTGGTACCAGGTCCATTTTTCGATCGTGCCTGCGGCGCAGGCGTAGGTGACGTGGTCGACTTTGCGGAGGAAGGACATCTCGGTCTCCTTCAGAAAGTCAGCATGAGTGCTCGGCTTCTTTCGAACCGTGCGCTCGCTTCGGAGCGGGGCGCGCGGCGGCCGCCGAGCGGCATGTTCCTTTCCGAGACACGCCGGAAATCGCATCCCTGCGGCTCGTCCGGCGCCGTCCCTGGCGCCGGACGGTCTCGGAAAGGAACATGCCGCTCGACGGCCTTCATCGATCGCATCGGCTCCGTTTCGCGTGTCGCCGCAGCGATTCGTGTCCGCAGTGGTGCTGCTGCACGGACGTCGCGCAGCCGTGTTGTTGCGCTACCGTATCCGAATGGCAGCCTGTCAGCGGCCTTCATGTGGTTCTCCGGCGCCGTTCGGGGGGCGGGGATCCGCGTGCGTCGCGGCGGCTTTGGAGAGCGACGCGGCGAGGCGGAGGGTGCGGCGGGCGCGGATCAGGTGGGGGCGGTCGAGCATCTTGCCGTCGAGCGTCACGACGCCGAGAACGCCGAGGCCTTCGGCGGTCTCGAAGGCTTCCACGACGCGGCGCGCGTGCGCGATCTCGTCCGGGTCGGGGCTGAAGATGCGGTTCAGCACGCCGACCTGGTCGGGGTGGATCGCCATCTTGCCGGCGAAACCGTCGCGCTTCGCGGCGGCGGCCTGCCGGCGCAGGCCTTCCGCGTCGCGCAGGTCCGTGTACACCGTGTCGATCGCGCGCACGCCGGCGGCCGCCGCGGCGAGCAGGCAGATCGAGCGGGCGAGCTGATAGGGCGGCAGCCATTCGCCGTGCTCGTCGACGTTCGTTGCCGCGCCGAGCGCAACGGACAGGTCTTCGGCGCCCCAGCCGAGCGCCGCGAGGCGCTCGCCGCAGCGCCGATAGCCTTCGGCGGCGAAGACGCCGGCCGGCGTCTCGGTCGCAATCGGCAGAATCTTCGTGGCCCCGGGCTCGATGCCGTAGCGCGTCTCGAGCTGCGCGAGCCGCCGCGCGACGAGCGAGACGTCGTCCGGCCCCTGCGGCTTCGGCAGCACGATGCCGTCGGGGCGCGCCGCAACGGTGCGCTCTAGGTCCTTGCGGAATTCCGTATCGCCCAGCGCGTTGACGCGGACCCAGATGCCGCGCCGGCGGTCGCGGCGCTGCTCGAGGTACTCGACGGCGAGCCGCCGCGCGTGCGGCTTGCGGTCGGGCTCCACCGAGTCCTCCAGGTCGATGATCAGCGCGTCCGCGTCGGCGCCGTCGCATTTCGCGAGCTTTTTCTCGCTGTCGCCCGGCACGAACAGCATCGTGCGCAGCGGCGGCGCCGTTTCGACGGGGGCGCTGCCCGCAACGGCGGCGAGTCTCAAGTCGTTGCCGGCATCCTGCTTGGCCTCGTCCATTACTACGTCAGAGCCTCCGTCTGGTTGTCTGCGTCTCCCGCTCCCCTACATTCTGAGAATCCCGAGGGGGGTCTCCGGCGGCAGCGGCGCGTTCGCTGCCGCCGCGAGTCCGAGTCTCAACGTCTCGCGGGTGTCGACCGGGTCGATGACGCCGTCGTCCCACAGCCGCGCGCTCGCGTAGAACGGGTGCGACTGCCGCTCGTAACGCGCCTTGATCTCGTCGCGGAAGGATTCGTCGTCGGTGCCGCCGGCGGCGGGCTCCGTCTCCTTCCTGCGGCGGACACTGCTCAGCACCATCGCGGCCTGCTCGCCGCCCATGACCGCGATGCGAGAGTTCGGCCACGTCCAAAGGAAGCGCGGTCCGTAGGCGCGGCCGCACATGCCGTAGTTGCCGGCGCCGAATGAGCCGCCGACGATCAGAGTCAGCTTCGGTACGCGCGCACAGGCCACGGCCGTGACGAGCTTCGCGCCGTCCTTCGCGATGCCGCGCCGCTCCGCGTCCTTGCCGACCATGAAGCCGGCGATGTTCTGGAAGAACAGGAGCGGTATGCCGCGACGGTTGCACAGCTCGATGAAGTGCGTGCCTTTCAGAGCCGATTCCGAGAACAGGATGCCGTTGTTCGCGATGATGCCGACTGCCGTGCCGCAGACCTGCGCGAACGCACAGACCAGCGTCGTGCCGTAGCGCGGCTTGAACTCGTCGATCACGGAGCCGTCGACGATGCGCGCGAGCACCTCCCGCACGTTGTACGCGTAGCGCATGTCGCCCGGCACGATGCCGTAGAGCTCGTCGGCCGGGTACTTCGGTTCTTCGCCGCGGTCCGGAGCGGGCGGCGGCGCGAACGCGGGACCCGAGCGGGCGGCGATGCGGCGCGCGAGCGCGAGCGCGTGCGAGTCGTCGTCGGCCAGGTGGTCCGCGACACCGGAGATGCGCGTGTGCAGATCGCCGCCGCCGAGCGTCTCGTCGTCGACGTCCTCGCCGATCGCAGCTTTGACGAGCGGCGGCCCGGCCAGGTAGATCGTGCCCTGGTTCCTGACGATGACCGTCTCGTCGCTCATGGCCGGCACGTAGGCACCGCCGGCCGTGCACGAACCCATCACGACGGCGATCTGCGCGATGCCGAGCGCCGACATGCGCGCCTGGTTGTAGAAGATCCGGCCGAAGTGCTCGCGATCCGGAAATACCTCGTCCTGCATCGGCAGGTAGGCGCCGCCCGAGTCGACCAGGTAGATGCACGGCAGCCGGTTCTCCAGTGCGATTTCCTGCGCGCGCAGGTGCTTCTTGACCGTCAGCGGGTAGTACGTGCCGCCCTTCACGGTCGCATCGTTCGCGACGATCATGCACGAGCGCCCGGCGACGGAGCCGATGCCGCATACGAGGCCCGCGGCCGGCAGCGGATCCTCGTAAACGCCGTGCGCCGCGAGGGGGGCGACCTCGAGCCACGGCGAGTCCGGATCCAGCAGCTTCGTGATGCGGTCTCGAACGAGAAGCTTGCCGCGCTCGGTGTGCCGGGCCCGCGCGCGCTCGGAGCCGCCGCGCCGCGCCTCGGCGACGACGCGGGCGAGCTCGTCGGCGAGACGCCTGTTCGCCTGCATGTTGCGGCGGAAGTCCTCGGCACGCGTATCGAGCTTGCTGTGGAAGACCGGCATCAGCGCGCCTCGTCCGTCGCGGCGAACAGCTCGCGCCCGATCAGCATGCGGCGAATCTCGTTCGTGCCGGCGCCGATCTCGTACAGCTTCGCGTCGCGCCACAGCCGGCCCGCCGGGTACTCCGCCGTGTAGCCGTTGCCGCCGAGCGTCTGGATCGTCTGGCCGGCGACCCAGGTTGCGGCTTCGGAGGCCTTCATGATCGCGGCGGCCGCGTCGCGGCGCGTCCTGCGGCCGCGGTCGAAAGCGGCCGCGACGGCATAGACGTACGCGCGGCACGCGTTCGTCGCCGCGTACATGTCCGCGAGCTTGCCCTGCATCAGCTCGAAGCTGCCGATCGGCTGGCCGAACTGCCGGCGTTCGTGCACGTAGGGCAGGGCGACGTCGAGGCAGGCCAGCATGATCCCGAGCGGCCCGCCGGCCAGCACGACGCGCTCGGAATCGAGGCCCGACATCAGGATCCTGAGCCCGTCGCCCGGCAGCACGTGCGACGCCGGCACACGGCAGCTCTCGAACACGAGCGCGCACGTGTCGGAGCCGCGCATGCCGAGCTTGTCGAGCTTGGGCTCCGTCGAGAAGCCGGGCAGCGCCTTCTCGATGACGAAGGCCTTGATCGCGTCCCCGTCGGCGACGCGCGCGTAGACGATCAGCACGTCGGCCTCGGGACCGTTGGTGATCCACATCTTTCTGCCGTCGAGCCGGAAGCCGTCGCCGTCGGGCACGGCGGTCGTGCGAATGCCGAGCACGTCGGAGCCCGCCTGCGGCTCGCTGATCGCGAGCGCGCCGACGTGCCGTCCGCTCAGGAGCTCCGGCAGGAAGCGCCGCTTCTGCTCGTCGGTGCCCCACGTCGCGAGCTGGTTCACGCACAGATTCGAGTGCGCGGCATACGACAGCCCGACCGAGGCCGAAGCGCGGCTCAGCTCCTCCATCGCGATGACGTGCGCGAGGAGGCCGAGCCCCGCGCCGCCGAGCTCGGGGTCGACCGTGACGCCGAGCAGGCCGAGCTCGCCGAGCTGCGGCCACAGGTCGCGCGGAAACAGGTTGTCGCGATCGATGTCGGCGGCTCGCGGCGCGATGCGCTCGGCCGCGAATCTGCGGATGTGCTCGCGCAGCAGCGTCAGCTCGTCCGGCAGGCCGAAGTCGAACTCGACGGAAGCCGACGCCGGGCTCATCGTGCCGTCCTCCCTGTCATGCGCGCTCCGGGTCCGTCCGTTCCGGATCGGCCCGTTGCAGGTCGGCAATGGCCGTCGCGAGGAAGCGGGTCGCTTCACCGCCCGTCACGGCACGGTGGTCGAACGTCAGGGACAGCGGCAGGATCGGATGCACGGCCGGAGCGCCGTCCACGGCGACGACCTCGTCGCGCACGCGGCCCGCGCCGAGGATCGCGACCGTCGGCGGCTGCACGATCGGGTTCGCGTAGCGGCCGCCGAATGTGCCGAAGTTCGACAGGATGAACGTATAGCCGCGCATCTCTTCCGGCGGAATCTTCCGCGCCTCGACGTCCCGGCGCAGCCGCTCGAGGCCTGCCCGCAGGTCCTCGCTCGTCCGGTTGCCGATGTCGCGCAGCACCGGGACGAACAGCCCGTCCGCCGTGTCGACCGCCACCCCGAGATGGATCTTCTCGAGCACGCGGCGGCCTAGCGCATGACTGTCGAACCAGGCGTTCAGCGCCGGCTCCGCCTTGCAGGCGGCCGCGATCGCGCGGATCAGCCGCAGGATCAGATCGCGCTGCGCCGGCCACCACGCCGCGAGGTCCGCATCGTCACTGACCGTGACCGGCGCGACCTCGGCGTGCGCCTGCGCCATCGCGCGCGCCATCGTGCGCCTGACGCCGCGCAGCAGCTGGAGCGGCCCGACTTCCTTCAGGATCCGCGCCACACGCTCGACGTCCCTGGCCGTGACCGTGTCGTTCGGTCCGGTCGGCGTCACGACGCCGAGGTCGACCTCGAGCCGGCGCGCCAGCGCCCGAACGGCCGGCGTCGCCTTTACCGCAGCGTGCGCGCCGCGGCCCGCCGCCGTCGCCGTCTCGCGCGTCACGGCGCGGCTGCCTTCCACCCTGCCGACGACCGTGCCCGCGTCCGGGCGCTTCGCGGCCGCGGCTTCCGGGGCGGCCGCGGCGTCGCCGGCGCCGTCGGCGAACTGCACGAGCGGGTCGCCGACCTGAAGCACGTCGCCGGGCTCGCCGTAGAGCTTGCTGATTCTGCCGGCGACCGGGCTGGGGATCTCGACGATGGCTTTGGCCGTCTCGACCGACAGCAGCGGCTGATCGAGCTCAACCTCGTCGTCCGGCGCGACGTGCCAGACGGATATTTCCGCCTCCTGCAGACCCTCGCCGAGATCGGGCAGCCTGAAGATCGTCATGCGGCCTCCATCGTTTCGCGGACCGCGGCGACGATCGCTTCCGGCCGCGGCATGTAGTCGTGCTCGAGCTTCGCGTACGGTACGACGGTGTCCCATCCGGTCACGCGTTTGATCGGCGCGAGCAGCGACATCAGGCCCTCGTCGGCGATCCGCGCCGCGATCTCGGCGCCGACGCCGACGTTGCGGGCCGCCTCGTGCACGATGACGCAGCGGCCGGTCTTCTCGACCGACTCGAGGATCGTCTGCATGTCGAGCGGCGCGAGCGTCGCAACGTCGATCACTTCGGCTTCGACGCCGTCCTGCGCGAGCCGCTCGGCCGCCTCGAGCGTCTCCCGCGTCGCGGCGCCCCACGTCACCAGCGTGACGTCGCCGCCGTCGCGCAGCACGAAGCAGACGTCGAGCGGCAGCGCCGTGCCGTCGTCGCGGACGTTCTCCTTGACGAGCCGATAGATCCGGGTCGGCTCGAGAAACACGACGGGGTCCGGATCGCGTATCGCGGCGAGCAGCAGGCCATAAGCACGCGCCGGCGACGACGGCACGACGACGCGCAGGCCGGGGATGTGCGCGAACAGCGATTCGGTGCTCTCGGAGTGGTGCTCCGGCGCGTGAATCCCGGCGCCGCAGGGCGCGCGCAGCACCATCGGGCAGCTGAGGCGGCCGCGCGTGCGGTTGCGCAGCCGGGAGGCATGGTTCAGCAGCTGATCGACGGCGGGATAGATGAAGCCCATGAACTGGATCTCGGCCACGGGCCGCATTCCCTGCGCCGCGAGACCGATGCTCATGCCGGCGATCAGGGTCTCGGCCAGCGGCGTGTCGACGACGCGCTCGGGGCCGAAGCGCTCGTAAAGGCCCGCCGTCGCGCGGAATACCCCGCCGTTGACGCCGACGTCCTCGCCGAGCACGAGAACGCTCGGGTCGGCTTCGAGCTCGTGCGCGAGCGCCGCGTTGACGGCTTCGACGAGCGTGATCTCGGAAAGCGTCGAATGTCTGCCCTGGTCCGCTGCGCCGGCGGCTGCTGCGGCGCCGCTCATTGCCCGTCCTCCTCCCCGCTCACGGTCTCTGCCCGATGCGCGGCGGCCGCGGCGACCAGAGCGTCCCGCTGCTCGCGAAGCGCCTCCGGCAGCTGCGCAAACAGGTGGTCGAACATCGCCTCGGGCGGGGGCGGCGGCAGCGCGAGAAATTCGGCCGCGGCCTGCTCGATTCGCGCGGCCGTCGCTTCCTCGAGCCGGCGCTCGTCGGCCTCCGACCACAGCTTCGCGCGCTCGAGGTGGCTTCGGAGCCTCGCGATCGGATCGAGCGCGCGACGGCGCTCGAGCTCGTCAGCGGAGCGGTAACGGCTCGCGTCGTCGGCGGTCGTGTGGTCGCTCAAGCGATACGTCAGCGCCTCGACGACGTGCGGCCCGGCGCCGTCGCGTGCCGCGGACAGAGCGTTGCGCATCGCCTGGTAGACGGCCACGGCGTCGTCGCCGTCCACCTGCTCGGCCGGGATGCCTGCCGCAATGGCTTTCTGCGCCAGCGTCTCGGCATGAGACTGCGCGCTGCGCGGCACGGAGATCGCCCACTGGTTGTTGACGATCACGAACACGAGCGGCAGCTGCCACACCCCCGCGCCGTTCAGCGCCTCGTAGAAGTCGCCCTTCGACGTCGCGCCGTCGCCGAGCGCGCAGACGGCGACGCGCGGCTCGCGCCGCAGCTTCATCGCGTAAGCGACGCCGACGGCATGCGGCGCGTGCGTCGCGATCGGCACGCAGATCGGGAAGTCCGCGCGGGGCGCGCCGGGGCCGCGATAGTCGGAGCCGGCCTCGTCGCCGCCCCAGTACTGCAGGATCTCGGCTATGCGCACGCCGCGAAACAGCATCGCGCCGGTCTCGCGATACGTGCCGAGCAGCACGTCGTCGCGAGCCATCGCTGCGCCGATGGCGACCGTCGTGCCCTCCTGGCCGAAGCTCGACGGATACGTGCCGAGCTGGCCGGTGCGCTGCAATGCGACGGCTTTGCGGTCGAGCGCGCGGGTCAGCACCATGTGCTCGTAGATCGGCCGCATCACGTCCGGATCACGCGCGAAAGCGGGCAGCTCGCGGACCGCCCGTCCGTTCTCGTCCAGGAACCGCGTGTATCGGATCTCGAACTGCGCGACGATTTCTCCGGCCGAGCCCGTGTCCGCGTGCGAGGTGCGGTCGCTTTCACCCCGGCTGCCGCGTGCGCTGGGCGCCTTCTCAACAGGCCTCTGCATGACCCGTCCTCTCGGCCTCCGAGGCCGCGATCGCCCGGCGCTGCTCGTCGAGCCCGTTCCAGAA
>JAFGNC010000271.1 GCA_016927175.1 Gammaproteobacteria bacterium
CGCGATCATGACCCGCTGGCGCATGCCGCCGGACAGCTCGTGCGGGAACCGGCGCAGACGCGCGGCGGCGTCCGGAATCTTGACGGCGTTCAGCAGCTCGACGCAGCGCGCGGTCGCGGCCTTCGCCGACACGCGTTCGTGCGCGCGCAGCACTTCGATCATCTGGGCGCCGACGGTCAGGTACGGGTTCAGGGACGTCATCGGGTCCTGGAAGATCATCGAGATGCTGCTGCCGCGGATGCGGCGCAGCTCGCGCTCGGGCAGCGCGAGCAGATCGCGGCCTTCGAACAGGGCGGCGCCGTCGGCGGAGCCGTTGTCGGCGAGCAGGCCGAGGAGGGCGAGCATGCTCTGGCTCTTGCCGGAGCCGGATTCGCCGACGATGCCGAGGGTTTCCTGGCGGTCGAGCTCGAACGACAGGTTGTTGACGGCGTGCACGTCGCCGTCGGGGGTGGCGAAGTGCACGTTCAGGTTGCGGACTTCTAGTAGTGCCATTCGGAGTCGGCGCCTTCAGGCGTCAGTGGTGAGCCGAGGCCGGTGCGAACGGGCGCTTTCGGGAACGCTGCAAGTACGTCCCTGTAAGCTCGCTCGCGCGCGTCCCTGCGCGCGAGCGTCCCGAAAGCACCCATTCGCACCGACCTCGGCCCATGCGGCGTGCCGGTCGTTAACGGCTGAAGATCCGATTCGAAGCGTCCGGGCATCGTCGCGCGTTCCGGTTCTAGCGGTCTTTCGGGTCGAGGGCGTCGCGGAGGCCGTCGCCGAGGAAGTTGAAGCAGAACAGCGTCGTGGCGAGGAACACGGCCGGGAACAGCAGCATCCACGGCGCGCTCTCCATCTCTTCGGCGCCTTCCTTGACCAGCGCGCCCCAGGAGGTCATCGGTTCCTGCACGCCGAGTCCGAGGAAGCTCAGGAAGGACTCCACGAGGATGACCTGCGGGATCGTCAGCGTCACGTAGACCGCGACGACGCCGAGCAGGTTCGGCACGATGTGGCGGCGCAGCAGCGCGAACGTCGACACGCCGAGCGCTTCGGCGGCTTCGACGAACTCGCGGTGTTTCAGGCTCAGCGTCTGGCCGCGCACGATGCGCGCCATGTCGAGCCAGTTGATCGCGCCGATCGCGACGAAGATCAGCAGGATGTTCCTGCCGAAGAACACCATCAGCAGGATCACGAAGAACATGAACGGCATCGCGTACAGGATGTCGACGATGCGCATCATGACGTGGTCGAGCCGGCCGCCGAAGTAGCCGGCGACGGCGCCGTAGCTGACGCCGATCACGAGGCTGACGAGCGTCGCGACGACGCCGACCAAAAGCGATATGCGCCCGCCGTAAAGCGTGCGGGCGAAGAGATCGCGGCCGAGCGTGTCGGTGCCGAAGACGTGGCCGTGCGCGAGACCTGGTGCGACCGAGGTATTGCCCCAGTCCGTGAAGTCGTAGGACCAGGGGCTCAGCAGCGGCCCGATCAGGACCAGCAGCGCCATGACTGCGATCGTGATGCCGCCGACCATGGCCGCGCGATTCTGCTTCAGCGTGCGCCACGCGTCGATCCACAGGCTGCGGCCCGCGACCTCGTCGGAGCCGGTTGGCGCGCCGGACGCGACTTCGACGCTCACGAGTACTTCACCTTCGGGTCGAGCCACGCATAGGCGAGGTCGACGAGAAAATTGAACAGGATGATCAGCGTGCCGTAAAACACGACGACGCCCATCACGAGCGTGTAGTCGCGGTTCAGCGCGCCCTGCACGAAGAAGCGGCCGATGCCGGGCACGCCGAAGATCTGCTCGATGACGACGGAGCCCGTGATCACCGCGGCCGTCGCGGGCCCGAGATAGGAGACGACCGGCAGCAGCGCGGGCTTCAGCGCATGCCGCATCACGATCGTCCGCGTCGCGAGGCCCTGCGCCCGGGCGGTGCGGATGAAGTTGCTGCGCAGCACCTCGATCATGCTGCCCCGCGTCAGCCGCGCGATGTAGGCGATCTGCGGCAGCGCCAGCGCCACGACCGGCAGCACGAGGTTGCGGATCGAGCCGTCGCCGAGCCCGCCGGCCGGCAGCCAGCCGAGATAGACGGCGAACACCAGGATCAGCAGCGGCGCCATGACGAAGTTCGGGATCGAGATGCCCGTCATCGACACGCCCATGACGGCGTAGTCGGCCGGCCGGTTCTGCTTCAGCGCCGCGATGCTGCCCGCGGTGACGCCGACGACGAACGCGATCAGGATCGCAGTGCCGCCGAGCCGCAGCGAGACCGGGAAGCCGGTCATGATCAGCTCGGTCACGGTGAAGTCCCGGTACTGGAACGACGGCCCGAAGTCGCCGCGCAGCAGATTGCCGAGGTAGCGGACGAACTGCTGCGGCAGCGGCTCGTCGAGGTGGTAGGCCGCGCGCAGGTTCGCCTCGATCTGCGGCGGCAGCGCCCGCTCCTGATCGAACGGCCCGCCCGGCGCCAGGCGGATCATGAAGAACGCGAGCGCGATCAGCACCAGCAGCGTCGGGATGGCGCCGAGGAAGCGGCGCAGCGAATAGCGCAGCAACGGCCGGCCCTCAGTGCTTCAGGATCCGAACGTCCTGCGAGCGGTAGTGGTCCATGATGTTCGGCTCGTACCCGTCCACCCACGGCTTGACCATCTTGGCCGTCACGTAGAAGTAGATCGGAATCAGCGGCATGTCGTCGAGCAGCACGCGCTCGGCCTCCTGCAGATAACCGGCACGTGTCTGCATGTCGAGCTCCATGCCGGCCTTCGCGACCAGCGCGTCGTACTCCTCGCTGTCGTAGCCGAAGTCGTTCAGCCCGCTGTCGGAAAGCGGCAGCTCCGCGAACGTGTACGCGTCGTTGTAGTCGCCGATCCAGCCGGCGCGGAAGACCTGCGTGTCCTCCTTCTGCGTGCGCGTGTCGAGATAGACCTTCCACTCCTGGTTCACGATCTCCGTCTGGACGCCGAGCACGCGCCGCCACATCGACGCGACCGCGACGGCGATGCGGCGGTGGTCGTCCTGCGTGTTGTACAGCAGCTCGACCCGGAGCGGATTCTCCGGCGAGTAGCCCGCGTCGAGATAGAGCCGTCGCGCCTCGGTCTCGCGTTCCTGCTGCGACCAGGCGGCCTCGGGCATCTGCTGGCCCTCGTAGTTGTTGACCGGCGGCACGAAGCCGAAAGCCGCGATTTCGCCGGCGTTCGTGATCTGCTTCGTGATGATCTCCCGGTCTATCGCGAGCGCGAGCGCGCGGCGCAGCGCGAGGTTGCCCTTGAACGGCGGCTTCGTCAGGTTGAAACCGTAGTAATAGCTGCCGAGATAGGGCGCGATCGTGAGCTCGTCGGGCAGATTCTCGCGGATCCACGGCAGCTGCGCTTTCGGTATGAAGTACGTCGCGTCGAGCTCGTCGGCACGATAGCGCTTCAGCTCTGCGGTCGTGTCCTCGGTCGCGTGGTGGTAGACGACGTCGATCGTCGTCGACTCGTCGTCCCAGTAATAAGGGTTGCGCTCGAGCCTGACGTGCGACTGCACGACCGCCTCGACGAGCGTGTACGCGCCGTTGCCGATGAGGTTGCCGGGCCGCGTGAAGCGCACGCCGTGCTCCTCGAGGCTCGGACGGTGCACCGGGTAGGTCACGGGGTGGCTCAGCAGGCCGAGGAAGTAGGGCGTCGGGCCCCTGAGCCCGATCTCGAGCGTCCGCTCGTCGATCGCGCGGACGCCGAGCTCCTCCGGCGGCAGGTCACCGGCCGTGATCGCCTCGGCG
Organism: Gammaproteobacteria bacterium; assembly: GCA_016927175.1. Lineage (GTDB taxonomy): Bacteria > Pseudomonadota > Gammaproteobacteria > Steroidobacterales > Rariloculaceae > ZC4RG20. Next base: position 3,735 of record JAFGNC010000271.1, read on the forward strand.
TTCAGGATCGGCGCCACGATGAAGGAGTACTCGGACAGCGTGGCCGGATCCGCCGCGCGGCGCAGGCCGAACACGAAGTCTTCCGCGGTGACGGCATCGCCGTTGGACCAGCGCGCGTCCTCGCGCAGGTGGAAGGTGTAGGTCAGGCCGTCCTCGCTGACGTCCCAGGTCTCGGCGACGCCCGGGATCAGGTCGCCATTCGGCGCCTCGGCGATCAGCCCCTCGAACAGGTCGCGCTGGATGTTCGAGCCAGGCACCCCCCGGCCTTTTTGCGGATCGAGCGTGCCCGGGTCCGCGCCGTTGCCCCAATGGATGACCTGCTCCTCGGCCAGCTCCGTGCCGCTTTCGCCGCCGATCGGCGCGCGCCCGCCGCTGCCGGCGGGGCCGCAGCCGGTCATCGCCAGCGCGGCCAAACCGAGGATCGGCATCCATAGCACTCTCGTCATGATCTTGGTCTCTCCGTTCCCGATGCGGATGCGGCTCGCGAATGCGAATGAAGGCGTCGGCCGCTCCGGTACCCCCGCCCCGGAGTCTGCCACAACCGGGCGCCGGGCCTCAGGCGGACCGGCGTTGCCGCTTCTTCAGATGAATCAACAGCAGCGAGATCGCCGCCGGCGTCATGCCGGCGATGCGCGAAGCCTGGCCGATGTCGGCCGGCCGCACGCGCTCGAGCTTCTCGCGCACCTCGTTCGACAGCCCGCGCACGGCGGCGTAGTCGAGGTCCGGCGGCAGCTGCGTCCCGTGCTGGCTGCGCTGACGCTCGATGTCCCGCGTCTGCCTTTCGATATAGCCGGCGTAACGCGCGTCGGTCTCGAGCGCACCCGCGACCTGCTCGCGCTGCTCGGCTTCGAGCGCCTCGATGCCGGGCGAGCGTCCGACGCGCTCGAGCGCGACGACGTCGTCGTAGCCGACGTCGGGCCGGCGCAGCAGGTCCGCGGCCCTCACGTCGCGGCCGGCCGCGCCTGCGGAGCCGGCCGTCCCGAGGTCGCCGCCGCGGACGATCACGCCCGCCAGCCGCTCGGTCTCCGCGGCGATCGAGCTCTGTTTGACCTCGAACGCGCGCCAGCGTTCGTCGCCGACGACGCCGAGCTCGCGGCCGATCGGCGTCAGCCGCCGATCCGCGTTGTCCTCGCGCAGCAGCAGCCGGTACTCGGCCCGGCTCGTGAACATGCGGTACGGCTCGGTCGCGCCGCGGGTGATCAGGTCGTCGATCAGCACGCCGATGTAGGCCTCGTCGCGCCGCGGCGACCAGGGCTCGCGGCCCCGGACCCGGAGCCCCGCGTTGATGCCGGCGACGATGCCCTGCGCGGCCGCCTCCTCGTAGCCGGTCGTGCCGTTGATCTGGCCCGCGAAGAACAGCCCTTCGACGGCGCGGGTCTCGAGCGTCGGCGCGAGGTCCCGCGGATCGAAGAAATCGTATTCGATCGCGTAGCCCGGCCGGGTCAGATGCGCGCGCTCGAAGCCGGGGATCGAGCGCACCAGCTCGTACTGCACGTCGTAGGGCAGCGACGTCGAGATGCCGTTCGGGTACACCTCCCGCGTCGTCAGCCCTTCCGGCTCGATGAAGATCTGGTGAGC
>JAFGNC010000272.1 GCA_016927175.1 Gammaproteobacteria bacterium
ACGCTGCTGACGCTGCTCGTGCTGCCGGCGCTCTATAAATGGTTCTCCAAAGAACTTGTGTACGAGGCAACGCCGGGAGCTGCCCAGCCGACGGGGAATCAACTCCAGGGAGAATCGGCATGAATACGATCACGGCCTTCATCAAACCGCAGAAGCTCTCTGATGTAACTCTCGCCCTGCATCGCATAGAGGGTTTGACAGGGGCAGCACGCAAGTAGGAGGTTTCGGGCGAGGGGGGGCCCGGCGAGCTCCAGAGGACACAAGCGCCGGCGAACTCGAGGACTACGTGCCGCACGTCAGAATCGAAACGGTCTGCCACGACGCGCTCGTGGAGACGATCGTTTCCGCCGTTCAGCAAGCCGCGCACACTGGCTTGCGCGGAGACGGAAAGATCTACATCGCGCCCATTGACGAGGCAATCCGGATTTCGACCGGTGAGCGCGGCGAACCTGCCGTGTGATGCGGCCCTCCGATCGAAACGCGACGGCGTACGGCGTTTGAGTTGAGGGAGTGATCGCCTGGCAGGTTGTTCTCTTGTCCCTCCTTCCTGGCGCCGGCATAAGCTATCTGCTGATCGAGGAGGTCGTTGAGCGAATGCAACAGCGTCTCGGCGCTACAGGCGACGAGCGCAAGGGCATGTGGATGATCTACGTCGCGGTCGCTGTCGACCTGACGAGCGACGGGCTCATGTTTGGAACGGGCTGTGCCGTCTCATTCGGTTTGGCGCTGGTGCTCGCGGCCGGCCAGGTGCTCGCGGACCTCCCAAGCGGCAGCCCATCCGAAGGGAATATAGTAAAGACGCCACGCTAGAAAGCTGTTTGGCCCGAGGGCAGCTGAATTGCGAGCTGGCGGAATGCCCGCGACTCGGGATTGGTAAAAACTCCCATCCCGAGTATGGAGCGCAAATTCGGAGTCGAATTGAGCGCTTTGCCGCGCCGGACAATCCTAACGATCTCCGCCGCTTGGATTGCCTACTTTAAGAATAATTGGAGCGGGAAACGAGACTCGAACTCGCGACCCCAACCTTGGCAAGGTTGTGCTCTACCAACTGAGCTATTCCCGCTCGGGAGCCGGGGATTTTAGAGCAGTCTCTGCGAACCGTACAGCCCCTCGGCTCGGATTCCGCCCAGCAAGCGCGCTCGCCCCGTTGCGCCCATTATCGCGGTGCCGCTACGCCGCGTCCACCGCGGGCGCACCTGCTTGCGGGGGTGACGGCGCAACGCCGGCGGCGGATGCGGCGTAGGCGTCCGGCAGCGCCGCCGGACGGTCCCGGAAACGCTTGTGGCTCCACCAGTACTGCTCGGGGCTCCTTCTGATCGCCGCCTCGAGGAGCAAGATCAGACGGCGCGTGTCCGCCGCGGGGTCGCCCGACGGGAAATCGGGCGGCGGCGGATTGAACGTCAGCACATAGCCGGAATCGTCGGCGCGGCGGCGGTAGAAGAAAGGCAGCACCGCAGCGCCGCTGATGCTGGCGAGCCGGCTGACGGCCGTGTTGGTCACCGCCGGCTCGTGGAAAAAGTCGACGAGCTCGCCGCGTTTGCCGCGGTAGAACTGGTCGGCCGCATACCATACGACGCAGTTGTCGCGGAGGCTGAGGAGCAGGCCTCTGACATCGTCCTTGGGAAACCATCGCTTCGCGATGCGGGCGCGTCTGCGGCGCTGGATCACGTCGAGCAGCGGATTGCGCCGCCCGCTGAACATGAACGTGAAGCGGTCCGTCAGGGAGTTCAGCAACGGCCCCGTCATCTCCAGGCCCGTGAAATGCCCCGTGAACAGCAGCACGCCCCTGCCCCGGCGCAGCGCCGCGTCCAGATGCTCCTGCCCTTCGACGTCCAGGGGCACGCGCAGCCTGCGCAACGAGGCGAACCACGCGAACGCCGTTTCCCCGATGCAGGCGCCCATCGCTTCGAAGTGACGGCGCAGCAGCGCGTCGATATCGGCGGCCGGACGCTCCGGGAAGCAAAGCTCCAGATTGCGGCGCGCGACGCGGGCGCTCGACCCGAGCAGCGCTCCGCCCGCTCGACCCAGGAGCTTGTGGAGGCGGACGTTCGCGCGAAACGGTAACTGCGCAGCGGCGTAGAACCACAGCAACAGCAGCCAGGTCGGCCAATACCGGGGGGACCAGAAACGGAGCAGCGGCGGGGTCGACTCCGCGCCCTGCTTCATCGAAGCCGCGGCCGGGTGAAACGAGCGGGTAGTCGCGAGTCTTTTTCGCTGCTGCCGTCCTGTTTCATTCTTCTGTTCGTGGTCGGGTCCGGCGCTGAAATTCGGGAACGAGTAGCCTAGGCCGCCGACAGTACCACCTTTGTACGCGCCATTACGTGTCCTGCATCACGTGCCCGTATTCCCGCTCGACCTTGGCGACGCGAACCTTGTAGCACCGGTACCATCTGTCCCGGCCCATCTTCTGTGCGAGCCGGTGCTCCACGTGGCGTTTCCACTGCACGACGGCGTGCTCGGAGCTCCAGTAGGACACCGTGACCCCCACGCCCTCCTCCCGGGCCGACTCGAAGCCCAGGAACCCCGGCTGCCGTGACGCCAGCTCCAGCATGCGCTCCGCCATTTCCTCGTAGCCGTCGGTGTCGTCGGCGAGATCCGACGTGAAGATCACGGCGTAGTAAGGAGGCTGGGGCGTCGCGGCGACGCCTTCCGAAGGCCGCTGCTCTGGTCGATGGGAAGGCACGGCCGCCGCCTCAGTCGAGCTCTTCGGCCAGCGCCCGCAGCTCGGCCGCCGACGCCCGGCCGGTCGCGTCCGCGAGCGGCTGGCCGAGATCGAAGACGCGGGACCGCTCGAGGGAGCCGATCACGACGGGATCAAAGCCGGCGTCCCGTACCAGGCGCTGCGCCACTTCCAGCGCTTCTGCGTCGTCCCCGCCGAGCGGGATGCCGAGGCGCTCCGGCTCGCGGTTCGCCTCGCGCGCGAGCGTCTCGGCCGGGATGCAGTTGAAGGCGCGGACGATCCGTGTGCCGGGCATGAACTCGGACGACGCGATGCCTGCGCCCTTGCGCTGCGCTTCGACGGCCATTTCGCCGTCGCGCCGCTCGATCGGGTTGCTGGTATCCAGCACGATCTTGCCCTCGAGCTCCTCGGCATAGTCGCGGCCGACCTGAGGCACGGCCGCGTAGGGCACGGACACGAGCACGACGTCGCCGAAAGCGGCGGCCTCCCGCGGCGTCCCCGCCCGCGCGCGCGGACCGAGCTCGTCGGCGAGACCCTGAAGCTCCTCCGGGTGGCGCGACGACATCAGCACTTCGTGCCCCGCCTCGGCCCAGTAGCGCGCCAGAGCGCCGCCGATGCGCCCCGTGCCGATGATGCCGATCTTCAGGGGCTCCGGCTGCGATTCGGCCTGCGCGTGCGCCGCGGGCGCGCCGGCGAGTCCGGCGCCCAGCGCCGTCAGCGCAATCAGCGCCGCGGAGGCGGCCCATCCTGCCGCGATGTGTCGAAACCTGGCGGCTCCGGAGTTTCGGTTCTGCATGTCGTTACCACCCTGCGTTGCACCCAGAGGCAAGAAAGCCGGCCGGCCCCGCTAGCCCTGCCGCAGCATCAGCGGCCAGGCGGCTCTCAGGTAGTCGAGCATCGACCAGATCGTCAGGGCCGCGGCGATGAACAGCAGCGCGGTGCCCGCCGGATACAGCTCTATGCCGAATATGGGCTGCTCGTACAGCATCAGGCTGATGCCGATGATCTGCAGCGTCGTCTTCCATTTGCCGAAGAAGGTCACGGCGACGTGCGCCCTGGCCCCGATCTCGGACATCCATTCGCGCAGCGCGGAGACGGTGATCTCGCGGCCGATGATGATGCCCGCAACGACCGCGAGCTGGATCTGCGGATCGGCCTGCACGAGCAGCACGAGCGCCGTCGACACGATCAGCTTGTCCGCGACCGGATCTAGAAAGGCGCCGAAGCTCGACGTCTGGTTCAGCCGCCGGGCCAGATAGCCGTCGAAGTAGTCCGTGATGCCGGCCAGCGCGAACAGCAGACCGGCGGCCGGTCGCGCCCACGTCACCGGCAGGTAGAACACGACGACGACGAGCGGGATCGCGACGATCCGGAACCACGTCAGCGCGTTCGGCAAGTTCAACACCATGGCCGTCTCCCGCCCGCGTCAGTCCGTGTGAAAGTGGTCGTAGATCGACTCGGCCAGCTGGCGCGAGATGCCTTTGACCTTGGTCAGGTCGTCGACGCCCGCGCGAGCTACGGCCTGCAGTCCGCCGAACTGGCGCAGCAGGTCGCGCCGCCGCTTCGGCCCCAGCCCCCGGATCTGCTCGAGCGGAGACGACGTCTGCCGCCGCTGCCTGCGGGCGCGGTGGCCGACGATCGCGAAGCGATGGGCCTCGTCGCGAAGCTGCTGGATCAGGTGAAGGGCCGGCGAGTGGCTCGGCAGCACGAGCGGCGCCGCGCGGCCCGACACGAACAGGCGCTCGCGGCCCGGCTTGCGCCCCTCGCCCTTCGCGACACCGACCAGCTTCACACCCTCGATCTGCAGCTCGTTCAACACATTCTCCGCCTGCGACAGCTGCCCCCGGCCGCCGTCGATGAACAGCACGTCCGGCATCGGCGCCTCGCCCTTCTTGAGCCGCGCATAGCGCCGCCGCAGCGCCTGGGTCATCGCCGCATAGTCGTCGCCGGCCGTGATGCCCGCGATGTTGAAGCGCCGGTAATCGGATTTCAACGGCCCTTCGGGCCCGAAGACGACACAGGACGCGACCGTTTCCTCCCCGCCCGTATGGCTGATGTCGAAGCACTCGAGCCGCGACGGCGCCTCGTCGAGCTCGAGCGCCTCGGCCAGCGCGTCGAGCTGCCGGGCCGCCGTGGACGCCGAGCTGCCGCGCAGCTCCGCCCCGTGGCGGGCATTCGTCACGGCCATGTCCACCCAGCGCCTGCGGTCGCCGCGCAGCCGCCATTTTATCTCGACCCGATGCCCGGCCTGCTCGCTCAGCATCGCCGCGATCGTGTCCGCCTCCGGCACGGGCCGGCTGACGAGAATCTCGCGCGGCGCCTCGCGGCCGCCGTAGTACTGCAGCAGGAACGCGCGCACGACCTCGTCGTCCTCCGCCCCGTAAGCCGCTTTAGGAAAGTAGTTGCGGCTGCCGAGCGAGCGGCCCCCGCGGAAGAACATGACCGCGGCGCAGTGCACGCCCTGCTCGAAAGCGAGCCCGACGGCGTCGAAATCCGCCGCCTCGCCGGACATCAGCTGCTGCGACTGCACCTGCCGGAGCTTGGCGAGCTGATCGCGGTACTGCGCGGCGAGCTCGAAGCGCAGGTCTTCCGACGCTTTCTCCATCCGCTCGACGAGCCGCTCCGTCACGGCGTCGCTGTGCCCTTCGAGAAACAGCACCGCGTTCTCGACGTCGCGCGCGTAGTCCTCCTTCGAGATCAGCCCGACGCAGGGCGCGCTGCAGCGGTGGATCTGGTGCTGCAGGCAGGGGCGCGTGCGGTTCGCGAAGTAGCTGTCGTCGCACTGGCGCAGCTGGAACAGCTTCTGCAGCTGGTTCAGCGTGGAGCGCACGGCGCCGGCGCCCGGGTACGGGCCGAACAGCCGCCCCCGCTTCGTCCGCGGCCCGCGGTAGAAGGACAGCCTCGGGAAATCCTCATCGGGATCCACGTGGATGTAAGGGTAGCTCTTGTCGTCGCGCAGCACGACGTTGAAGCGGGGCCGGTGCCGCTTGATCAGGTTGTACTCGAGCATCAGGGCTTCGCTTTCCGTGCGCGTCACCGTGACCTCGACATCGGCTACCGCGCGCAGCATCGCCATCGTCTTGGCGTCCTGCGCCTTGCCCGAGAAATAGCTGCCGACGCGGCGCCGCAGATCCCGCGCCTTGCCGACATAGATGACCTCGCCCTTCGCGTCGAGCATGCGATAGACGCCGGGGCGGTGCGTCAGGTGACGCACGAGCGACTTCGGATCGAATTGTGCGGGTGCTTCGCTCATCCTTGCGGGCGGATCAGGTTCCGTGCGAGCGGGCCTCCGCTGGCCGGATGTCTTGGTGGATCAATGCCTTCGCCTTTTCGACCACTTCCCTGAACATTGATTCGGTCAGCCGCCGTGTCTGAGTGTTGTAGCGGCTGCAATGATACGAGTCGAGCAGCCAGAGCCCGCCGGGCAGAGCGTGCAGCCGGCCGTGACCGAAAGCGTAGCCGCTCAGCTTCAGACCGAATGCGCGCAGCACGGCGCGGTGCGCGATCGCTCCGAGCGCGAGCAGCACCGTGCCCGCGCGGGAGCCCGACAGCTCCGCACGCAGGTACCGGTTGCACTCGTCGACCTCCGCCGTGGTCGGCTTGTTCGCGGGCGGCAGGCACTTCGCGGCATTCGTGATCCGGCAGTCGATCAGCCGCAGGGCGTCGGTCGCCGACGTCGACTCCGGCGCCGAGCCGAAGCCGGCTTCGTACAGCGTCCGGTACAGCAGCACCCCGGCGAAGTCGCCCGTGAACGGCCGCCCGGATCGGTTCGCGCCGTGCGCGCCGGGCGCGAGGCCGACGATGACGAGCCGCGCTGCCGGGTCGCCGAAAGGCGGCACGGGCGCGTTGTGGTACTCCGGGTGCAGCTCCCGCATGCGCGCCAGGTGCGCGGCCAGCCGCGGGCAGCGCGTGCAGTTCGGGTCGAATGCTCCCGGCGGAAGCCCGCGGCGGCCGGTCCGCGCCGGCTCAGTCATCCATGTGCCGGATCACGGCGCGGCCGAAATCCTTCGTCCCGACCAGCTTCGCGCCCGGAATCAGCTGCTCGATCCGCTCCGTGACCGGCTCGCCGCGGTCCGCGGGCAGCTCGGCCCGCATCGATTCGCGGATCAGCGCCAGATCGAAAGTCAGCTCCTTGGCCGCAATCGTGCTCGCGACCCCGTTCAGGATCAGGCCGGCGGCTTCGTCCCAGCCGAGGTAGCGCAGCATCATCTCCGCCGACAGGATCAGCGAGCCCGGGTTCACGCGGTCCTTGCCCGCGACGTCCGGCGCCGTGCCGTGCGTCGCTTCGAACACGCCGTAACCGTCGCCGACGTTCCCGCCCGGCGCGATGCCGATGCCGCCGACCTGCGCGGCCAGCGCGTCGGAGATGTAGTCGCCGTTCAGGTTCAGCGTCGCGATGATGTCGTAGTCCGCCGGGTTCAGCACGATCTGCTGCAGGAAATTGTCCGCGATCACGTCCTTGATCACGATGTCGCGGCCGGTACGAGGGTTGCGGAAGGCCAGCCACGGGCCGCCGTCGATTTCGCGGGCGCCGAACTCCTCTTTCGCGAGCTGATAGCCCCAGTTCCGGAACGCGCCCTCCGTGTACTTCATGATGTTGCCCTTGTGGACCAGCGTCACGGAGCGGCGATCGTAGCGGACGGCGTATTCGATGGCCTTGCGGACCAGGCGCTGCGAGCCTTCGCGGGACACCGGCTTGATGCCGAGCCCGGCGCTCGACGGGAAGCGGATCTCGGTGACGCCGAGCTCCGTCTGCAGGAAGTGGATCAGCTTCTGCACCTCCGGCGAGCCGGTCGGCCATTCGATGCCGGCGTAAATGTCCTCGGTGTTCTCGCGGAACACGACCATGTCGACGTGGCGCGAGACCTTCGACGGCGTCGACGCCCCCGGAAAATAGCGGATCGGCCGCACGCACGCGTAAAGATCCATGCGCTGGCGGATCGCGACGTTCAGCGAGCGCATGCCGCCGCCGACCGGCGTCGCGAGCGGCCCCTTGATCGAAACGACGTAGCGCTCGAGCGCGTCCATCGTCTCGTCCGGCAGCACGTCGCCCGCCCCGTACAGCGCTTCGGCCTTGCCGCCCGCGTAGACCTCCATCCACGCGATGGACCGCCGCTCGCCGTAGGCCTTCGCGACGGCCGCATCGACGACGTCGCGCATGACCGGCGACACGTCGACGCCGATGCCGTCGCCTTCTATATACGGGATGACCGGCCGATCCGGCACGTGCAGCGACGTGTCCTCGTTGATCCCGATCGATTCGCCGTCCCGCGGCGGCGTGATGTGGTCGTAGCGCATGATCTGCGGCGAGCTCGCGTGGGGCGGACCTCTGCGGATACCCGGAAACGTCGCGCAGCGCCGGCGGACGCGGATTCCGCCCCGGCCGGCTCTGCCCTTCCGCCGTTCAGGCGGTCTCGTCGTGCAGCCTCAGGCGCCCGGCGATCAGCATCGCGATCTCCATCGCCTGCTCGTAGTTCAGCCGCGGATCCACCTGTGTCTTGTAGGCGCGCGCGAGATCCGACTCCTTGAGCCCGCGTGCGCCGCCGATGCACTCCGTCACGTCGCCGCCCGTCAGCTCGAGGTGCACGCCGCCGAGGTAGCTGCCCATCTGCTGATGGATCTTGAACGCAAGGCGCAGCTCGTTGCGGATGTTGTCGAAGCGCCGCGTCTTGTAACCCTCGGCGGTGGTCTCGGTATTGCCGTGCATCGGGTCGCAGACCCACAGCACCTGCGCGCCGACGTTCCTGACGGCCTTGATGACCCGCGGCAGATGCTCTTCGACCTGCTTGACTCCGAAACGGGTGATCAGCGTCAGCCGCCCCGGCTCGTTGTTCGGGTTCAGCACGCCGATCAGGCCTTGCAGGTGCTCATCGCTGACGCCGGTCCCGACCTTGACCGCGATAGGATTCGCGATTCCGCGGAAGTACTCGATGTGAGCGCCGGCGAGATCCGCCGTCCGCATGCCGATCCACGGGTAATGCGTGGTCAGGTTGTACCAGCGCTTGCGGTGCGGCAGGAAGCGTGTCTGCGCCTGCTCGTACGGCAGGTGCAGCCCCTCGTGCGACGCGTAGAAATTGACGCGGTGAGTGCGGTGCATCGGCTCGCCGACGATCGCCTCGAAGAACTTCAGCGAGTCGGACACCTGCCTGACCAGCTGGTGATACTCCGCCGCGAGCGGCGATCCGCCGACGAAGTCGAGATCCCAGTTCTCCGGGTGATGCAGGTCCGCGAAGCCGCCGTCGATCAGCGAGCGGACGAAGTTCAGCGTCAGCGCCGCACGCTCGTAGCCGCGCAGCATCAGTTGCGGGTCCGGCTCCCTGTCCTCGGCCGTGAACGCGTTGCGGTTGATGATGTCGCCGCGGTAGCTCGGCAGCGACACCCCGTCGCGCGTCTCGAAGTCCGCGCTGCGCGGCTTCGCGTACTGCCCCGCCATGCGTCCGACCCGGATCACCGGCTTTTTCAGCCCCACGAGCATGACCAGCGACATCTGCAGCAGGATCTTCAGCTGCTGCACGACGTTGTCGGACGTGCAGGCGTCGAAGCTCTCCGCGCAATCGCCGCCCTGCAGCAGGAAAGCGTCCCCGCGCTGCGCGGCCGCAAGCTGCTCCTTGAGCCCCTCGATCTCCCACGTCGTCACGATCGGCGGCAACGCGGCGAGCTGCGCGACGGCGCCTTCGAGCGCGTTGCGGTCTTTGTACGTGGGCTGCTGCGCGGCCTCACGCGTGTGCCAGCTGGCAGGGTGCCAGTCGGTCGGAGTCAGGGGTTGGGTCATGGGGCGCACTATACAAATCCGGCCTCTGCAGCGCAAAGCACGGGCAGGGGCCGGCCTCGGCTCGAGGCCGGCCGTTACGCCTGGCGTGAACTGCTATCATGCAAGCCATGTTCCCGCGGTTCCGCCCCGCTCTGCGCTCCGGCTCGGTCGCCTGTCTGCTGCTCGGGCTTTCGCTCGCGCTCGTCGCGAGGCTCGGCGCCCAGCAGACGCCGACGGAGCCCTCTCCCGATCCGGCCGACGCGCCCGCCGCGGAATCCGGCGGTGGCGAAGCCTCGGAGCAGGCGTCGCCCGGCAGCGAGGACGGCAACGTGCTGCTGCTGACGGTCCAGGACGCGATCGGCCCCGCCACGAGCGACTACATCCGTCGCGGCATCGAGCAGGCCGAGGAGAACGGCGCCGCGCTGGTCGTCCTCGAGCTGGACACGCCGGGCGGGCTCGATACCGCCATGCGCGACATCATTCAGGCGATCCTGCGCTCGCCCGTTCCGGTCGCGACCTACGTCTGGCCCCAGGGCGCGCGGGCCGCGAGCGCCGGCACCTATATTCTCTATGCGAGCCACATCGCCGCGATGGCCCCCGCGACGAACCTCGGCGCCGCGACTCCGGTCGCGATCGGCGGCACGCCCTCGCCCTCGCCCGCAGAGCAGCCGGAGCAGGACGGCGGCGACGGCGACGGCGGCGAGGAAGGCGCCGACGGCGAGCAGCCGGACGAGGTCGGCGCGCCGCAGCCGACCACGGCCTCCGAGCGCAAGGCCGTCAACGACGCGGTCGCGTACATCCGCAGCCTGGCGGAGCGGCGCGGCCGCAACGCGGACTGGGCCGAGGCGGCCGTGCGCTCGGCCGAGAGCCTCAGCGCGACGGCGGCGCTCGACATGAACGTGATCGACATCGTCGCGACGGATCTCGACGACCTGCTGCGCCAGGCCGACGGGATGACCGTCATGCTGCCTGGCGGCGAAGCGGTGCTCGCAACGGCCGGCAGGACCGTGGAGCGGGTAGACCCCGACTGGCGCACCAGATTCCTGGCCGTAATCAGTAATCCGACGATCGCCTATATGCTGATGCTGATCGGCATCTACGGCCTGATCTTCGAGGGCTACAATCCCGGCGCGATCCTGCCCGGCGTCGTCGGCGCGATCTCGCTGCTGCTCGCGCTGTTCGCGTTCCAGGTCCTGCCGATCAACTACGCGGGCCTCGCGCTGATCCTGCTCGGCGTCGTGCTGATCATCGCCGAGTTCCTGGTGCCGAGCTTCGGCGCGCTCGGTTTCGGCGGCATCGCGTCCTTCATCTTCGGCTCGATCATCCTGATCGATTCCGACGTGCCCGGCTTCGGTATAGCGTTGCCGCTGATCACGGCGATCGCGGTAACCGGTGCGCTCGCGCTGTTCGGCATCGTCTGGTTCGCGATGCGCTCACGGCAGACGCCCGTCGTCAGCGGGAACGAGCAGATGACCGGGGCGCTCGCGACCGCGCTCGAGGATTTCGATACCGTCGGAGCCGTCTGGATCCACGGCGAGCGCTGGCGGGCGCGCAGCACGGCCCCGGTGCGCAAGGGCGACAAGCTGCGGGTGGCCGCGATCGAGGGGCTGCTGCTGCACGTCGTCCCCGTCGGGAGCGACGCAGCCTCGATACCGCCGTCGATGCCGCTCCGCAACTGACGCTCGCCGCCAGTCCACCAACAAGAAGGAACGATCAGATGTTTTTCGAGCTGCCCGTCTTCATCATCGCGATCATCCTGTTGCTCCTGTTCAGCGCGATCAAGATCCTGCCCGAGTACGAGCGCGGCGTGATCTTCCTGCTCGGCCGATTCTGGAAAGTCAAAGGCCCCGGCCTGATCGTCGTGATTCCCGGCATCCAGCGCATCGTGCGCGTCGACCTGAGGACGATCGTCATGGACGTGCCGTCGCAGGACGTGATCTCGCGCGACAACGTCTCGGTGCGGGTCAGCGCCGTCATCTATTTCCGCGTCATGGATCCGGAGAAGGCGATCATCCAGATCGAGAACCGCGTCGAGGCGACGAGTCAGCTCGCGCAGACGACGCTGCGCTCCGTCCTCGGCCGCCACGACCTCGACGACATGCTGGCCGAGCGCGACAAGCTGAACGCCGACAT